>NZ_JBIYDV010000009.1:0-242594 GCF_044909215.1 Bacillus sp. RC252
GAGGTATACCCAAGTTCGGCTGAAGGGATCGGTCTTGAAAACCGACAGGCGGCGAGAGTCGCGCGGGGGTTCGAATCCCTCTACCTCCTCCATTTATTTTTAAAACATAATATCGTCGCGGGGTGGAGCAGTACGGTAGCTCGTCGGGCTCATAATCCGAAGGTCGCAGGTTCAAATCCTGTCCCCGCAACCAATGGTCCCGTGGTGTAGTGGTTAACATGCCTGCCTGTCACGCAGGAGATCGCCGGTTCGACCCCGGTCGGGACCGCCATTTTATGTTGGCTCGGTAGCTCAGTCGGTAGAGCAGAGGACTGAAAATCCTCGTGTCGGCGGTTCGATTCCGTCCCGAGCCACCATTTTTTTTGTTTTTTTTTATGCCGGCTTAGCTCAATTGGTAGAGCAACTGACTTGTAATCAGTAGGTTGGGGGTTCAAGTCCTCTAGCCGGCACCATTTAGGGGCATAGTTTAAAGGTAGAACTGAGGTCTCCAAAACCTCCAGTGTGGGTTCAATTCCTACTGCCCCTGTAAAGTATATGGGCCTATAGCTCAGCTGGTTAGAGCGCACGCCTGATAAGCGTGAGGTCGATGGTTCGAGTCCATTTAGGCCCACCATATATATTCCGCAGTAGCTCAGTGGTAGAGCTATCGGCTGTTAACCGATCGGTCGTAGGTTCGAGTCCTACCTGCGGAGCCATGGCCCGTTGGTCAAGTGGTTAAGACACCGCCCTTTCACGGCGGTAACACGGGTTCGAATCCCGTACGGGTCATAAAAAAAGAGTCAGCATATTGCTGACTCTTTTTTATTATGTATAAGCCTCTTTTTATCACCTTATTTTCCCGAAATAAATAAAGGGATTTAGGAAAAGCTATGGTATGTATTAAAAGGAGGAGATGAAAAATGACGCAAGTTAGAGAACTTATGAGTACTCATATCGTACATTGTACACCATTAGACAATGTATATGAGGCAGCTGTAAAAATGAAGGAAGAATCGGTTGGATTGATTCCTGTTATTGAAAATAAACAAGTTGTTGGGCTTGTTACTGATCGAGACTTAGTTGTTCGTGGGATTGCTGAAAAACATCCTGGATCTAATCAAATTACAAATGTAATGACAACAAACATTGTTTCAGTTTCTCCAGATGATTCTATTGAAAAAGCTACAGAATTAATGGCACAATATCAAATTAGACGGTTACCGGTAGTTGAGAGCGGTCAACTTGTTGGGATGCTAGCACTAGGTGATTTAGCTATAAGAAAATCAGCAGATGATCAAGCAGGGTTTGCTTTAAGTGAAATCTCAGAGCATATGGAATAAATTATGTATAAAGATCAGATACATTATTCTAGTATATGCGGATTAAACTAATATGTTAGCGTGATGTATCTGAGACATTATATAATAAGTATAGAGTCAATATTTTTGACAGTTTTTTAAAATTTGTCATTCCTAATTTTTAATAAGAGAAAAAATGATATACTGAGAGATATAAGTATTATGATAGATTTTGAATATAACAATATTTATTGTTAATGATGTAATAATGAATTAATATTTCCTACGTAGATAAAGTGAAACTTTAATTATTGGGGGGTGTCCATCCCCCAATAATTATTAGTTGAACCAATCGGGCTTTTATAGGCAGTTTTATCTCCCACCTAACTTCCTCGTATTCGCAGAATTTTGAGGTGGGAGTCTTACTGCCCGCAAATAGCGGGATAAAAAGGGAAGGGGAATTATATGAGGGCTGTACAGGGCGATCCAAATTGGAATTTGGTTACAGATACATATATAGAACCAAATAATTTCGCTGAGTTATTTTCTTTGCTTGTACCTTGTCATCCAAAAGGTGAAGGGAAAGAGCGAACTATATTAGTATGGAAAGAAAAAGAATTTTATAAAGAAGAGAATTTAGCGCCATTTATCGTATATGGCATGAATAAAGTAAAGAATTTACCGCAGTTTCATAAAGATGAAATTCCAACTCTAGTACGTATTCTTCGTTTATGTCAAGAGATTGGTTGGTATGAAGAGGCAAATGCTTTTATGATAACCCAAGGGCTAGATGAATTTGTCCGAACTTCATTGGAGTATGAAACATGGGATCTTTTGACGAAAGCAGTTGCTTTAAACTATTTAATTATTAAATATCGTATTGGTGAATTAACAGCTGAGGATGTAGAAATTTGGGAGCGAGTTAAATTTAATGAGAAATGTATAACAGATTGCAAACATCTATTATCTCATAAAGAAGTATTGGAATTTACATTCTTTTATATGTGTAAGCGAGCTAAGCTACTGTCAAAAGAGCAATTAAATAGTGATATGATGAGTCTGGCAATGTATTGTAATACTTTTGTGTATGATTTATATACACATGACTTATTACGAAAGTATCGTAAGTGTACAGACTTCCTATCATATTATGGACCTAGTCAAGCAGTTTTAGCTTGTCAAAGAGCTGTACTTTCACAAATTTCCGATCGATTAGACCCTTTAAAGACAACTCATGTAGATGATTATTTATATGTGATGAAAGAAATGATGGAGCATATGACGATAGGGGTAATGGATCGGTATGGTCATTTTATTGGAAAGCTACTATCATATGTACCATTTTTCGAAATGATCCAAGTTCCACAGCATGCATATTATTGTGAAGAATTACTGTATATTTGTAAGGGAATTGAATACAAAGAAGAAATACTACGCAATTATATATTTATACAATTACATGATTGTTTACCATCATTCTTTAAACTATTTCTTAAAAATAAGCGTTATGCAACGATTCATGATATTCTTTTCTATTGGTGCGATGATGAACAAAGAATGAGCTTAGAGAAAAAATATAATCTTAGTTTTATTTATGAAAAATATGCTTGCGGATAAACCTTATTTTACATATTAAAAATTAATATAAATTAAAAAGGATCTCAAGTTTATGTGAGATCCTTTTTTGTTAGTAAAGCAAGGAGAAAGTAACTAAGATAAGAAATAACATTCCATAAAGGAGAAATTGTGCAGTATAACTTCTTTGTATACCAAAAAAAGTATTCATTTTTTCATATAAATTCAATATATATTTCATTGGATTATCTTTGAAAGATTGGTACACAGTGTCTCCTCTTTCTAAGCTTCTTGTTCATGTTTTTGGTTATTAGGAACATGAACGTATCTAGCTATGAATAATAAAACACCTATAAAGAATACAGGAAGTACGGTAGATAAATAAAAACCATTACTAATTATATTTGTTATAAGAGCACTTAAAAGAAAAATTACATTATAAATATGGGCAATTTTTTGTTTTAGCCGCATTTGTAATGCTTCCATAATGATTTCTAAAGCAACAAAAGCAATAATAATAGATAAAAATACAGTGTTCGTATTATAAATGATTAAACAACAGATTAAACCTAAAAAGGCCAGGTATTCAATAAAGAGAGGTATATTGCGTGGCATATAATTTACCTAACTAAATATGGCAGTGGGTTTACTGCATTTGTTTTTTCAAAATTCCATTCCCCATTATGTAATTCAAAATGGAGATGTTGCCCGTATGAATGACCTGTGTTTCCCATATGACCTACTAATTGTCCAGTTTGTACTTGATCACCAGCTTGTACAGTGCGATCCTTCATATGAGCATAAACTGTTGTATATAATTTCCCATTTATTTGATGGGCGATGAACACGACATTGCCGTAGCTAGCCGAATAATAAGATTTCACAACCTTACCTGCAGCAGCAGCTTGAATAGAGACATTTCCTTGTGCTGCTATATCTATACCATAATGCATTTGCTCCCAGCGCATATCAAAAGTGGAGCTGATTTTCCCTTGAGTAGGGAATTTGAAAACTGCTGGAATTGATGCAGGTGGAGCTGTTTCAGCGTGTGCTTGATTTTGATTTTGCACTACATAGTGTTTTGCTACATATCCGTATCCTGTGCCAAAACGAATTTTATACCAAGTACCTACCGTTTCTACTACTTGTACTTGTGTACCATTTTGTAATGAGCCAAGTAGAGTGCCACTTGTGCTAGCATTGCTACGTACATTTAATTTTGGTGTTGCAACAGTATACGAAGGAGAACCTTGTACTGTTACACCTTTTACTAGAGGTGTGGATCCATTAGATACAAATGTTTTTTGTACGTAACCAATTTGACCGTTATGTAATATTTTATACCAATCCCCTTGTTCACCTTGAATGGTAATGAATTGACCATTTGGTAATATATCTAGAATAGAAGACTCTGTATTAGGTTCAGAACGAACGTTTAATGCGTTTGCATTTACGATATATTGAGACTTTGGTTGAACATTTTTTTTGAATAGAATTGCATCTTTTTTCATATAGCCTGTTTTGTTGTTAACAGATACTTTATACCAATCTTGAGTTGTCTCAAGAATAGTAACCGGGCTATTAAATCGAATGTTATCAATTATTGCACTGTCTGTATGGCTATTTTGATGTAGTGCAACGTTGTCAATTTTTACATATCCAGTTTTTACTGTAGATGGTTGCTTAGCAGCCGCTGTTTGTATATCGGATTCTCCCATAGAAGGAAGTAAAGAAGCAATTGCGATAGTAGTTGCTGTTAAAGCTGTAGCTTTATTCATGTAATAAAGACCTCCTCTAGTTGTATAGTTGTAATTTTATTATAGTATAAAGATATAATATATTGGTCGTATTCACATAAATGTAATATGAAATCAATAAAAATAATGTCAGAAGAGAGATTCGTATATAAATATTGTATATATCATTTGTGAGGTCGCATTTATATTTGTTTAACACGTTAAGAATTAATTTTCAATTAAGAAAATTAAAACAGTTGATGATGTCTTATGGCGATGTTATACTGACAGTGATAATTTTATAGTTTGCTAGGAGGGCTGGTGTTGCCAGCTGAGAGTAGGGCCGTAAGCCTTTGATCCTTTTTATTACCTGATCTAGATTATGCTAGCGTAGGGAAGCAATTCGGACATTAACAATGAGTCCCCGTTTCTTTGCGTATAGAAACGGGGCTTTTTTATTTAAAAATTTCATATTAACACCACTAGGGGTGCTTTTCGTGCTGAGAGAGGAATAATCCTTAACCCTTACAACACCTGATCTAGATAATACTAGCGAAGGGAAGTGGAACAACGAATAAATTATAATTTTATTTGCTGTAACCACTTCTTATATACAGAAGTGGTTTTTTTATTGAAATAAATAGATATATAGGAAGGGGAATTATTAATGAAATTTTGTGAAAGATTATTTAATACGGTGCAGCCTGTTTGGGAGAAAAGTCATAATCATCCGTTTGTAGTAGGTATGGGGGATGGTACGTTGGAAAAAGACAAATTCCAGTACTATATTATTCAAGATTATTTATATTTGTTAGATTATGCAAAGCTATATGCAATTGGGGTTGTAAAGGCAACGAATCCACAAGTTATGGCAAAATTTTCAGAGCAAATTGATGGGATTTTAAATGGAGAAATGACGATCCATAAACAGTATGCAAACAAACTTGGCATTACTGTAGAGGAGATAGAATCTGCGAAACCATCTGCTAAAAATTTAGCCTATACAAATTACATGATGTCTGTATCTCAAAATGGCACACTTGCAGAATTAATATCAGCTTTACTTCCATGTATGTGGAGTTATTGGGAGATTGGAAAGCGTTTAAATGATATTCCTGGAGCAAGAGATCATGAGTTCTTTGGAGAGTGGATTCAAGGATATAGTTCTGAAGAATACGGTAACCTTTGTATTTGGTTAATAGATTTATTAAATGAAATGGCAGTTGGAAAGTCAGAGAAAGAGCTAGACCGATTAGAGGAGATTTTCTTATATTCCAGCCGATTTGAATATTTATTCTGGGATATGGCTTATCGTAAGGAGATGTGGGGTTTTGAGGAGCAAGAACATACTACAGTTTCATAATGTTTCCTTTCATTATGATGAGAAACCAATCATCGATGAATTAAATGCTTCTATACAAGATAAAGAGTTTGTAAGTATTATCGGACCGAGTGGATGCGGGAAAAGTACTTTATTTCGTCTTATTATAGGCTTAGAAGAGGCAAGTACTGGACAGATAGAGCTGACAAAAACAAAGAGTCATCCTGTAGGGTATATGCCCCAAAAAGATATGCTCTTGCCGTGGAGGACGATTATTGAGAATGCTGCCCTGCCGCTAGAGTGCCAAGGTGTGCAGAAGAAAGAAGCGCAAGTAAAAGCGAAAGAACTGTTACATAAATTTGGTTTACAAGGGTACGAGAAAAAATATCCGAAAGATTTATCTGGTGGTATGAGGCAACGCGTATCTTTTATCCGAACTTTATTAACAGGCGGGGAGATATTATTGTTAGATGAACCTTTTAGTGCATTGGACGCTTTAACGAAGGCATCTTTGCAAGAATGGTTGTTTGAACAATGGAAAGAGTGGGAAAAAACAATTTTATTTATCACTCATGATGTTGAAGAAGCATTGTTTCTTTCTAATCGAATTTTGGTTGTAGAAAATCAACCGATAGCAACTTTAACTGAGCGAATTGTGCCGCTTGATCGTAACCGAACAAGAAAAGATTTATATAAGCCTGAAGTGTTAGCGCTTAAAGAAGAGCTCCTTAGTATGTTACAAAGGCAGGTACTTGTATGATGAATCGCTTGAAGGAGTTATTACCTGCCCTTATATTAAGTGGAATTTTACTTGCTCTATGGGAAGTAGGAGCAAGAATTGTAGATGAGATGTACATTTTGCCATCACCTTCTGCAATTGTAATGAAGATATGGGTACTGAAAGATATATTATTTACGGTTCATTTACCTGCAACGTTGTACGTCGTTTTAATAGGCGTTGTTATTTCTATCGTACTGGGCGTAGGGCTAGCAATGTTAATGAATGCGAGTACGTGGATGGAAAGAGCATTTTATCCGTTATTAGTTGCTTCACAAACAATCCCGATTACTGCGCTTGCGCCGCTCTTCGTTTTATGGTTTGGATATACCATCTGGAGTAAGGTTGTTGTTACCGTTTTAATTACGTTTTTCCCAATTGCGGTCAATACGTATGATGGACTGCGCAGTACGAAAAAAGAATGGGAGGAGCTCTTAGTCACGTATGGTGCAACAAAAAAAGATGTTTTTCTAAAGCTAAAGCTGCCATCTGCTCTTCCTTACTTTTTCTCAGCGTTAAAAATTGCAGTTCCGCTTAGTGTGATCGGGGCAGCAATTGGAGAATGGCTCGGTGCACAAGCTGGGCTTGGATATTTCAGTAAAAGAATGATGACGCAGTTAGACGGAGCTGGTGTATTTGCACCAATTGTATTGTTATCATTATTAGCTATTTTCTTCGTCATACTTATTTCCACATTAGAAAAGAAATTCATTAGTTGGAGGAAACATTCATGAAATTATTAAAACGCATCTTTGTGTTTACATTATTAGTTGCAATGATTGCAGGATGTTCGAGTAACTCGGCATCAGATAAGAATAAATCAGAAAAAGAAATAACAGTAATGCTTGATTGGTACCCGAATGCGGTACATAGCTTTATTTATACGGCAATTGAAAAAGGATACTTTAAAGAAGAAGGAGTCAAGGTGAATATTAAATTCCCTTCTAATCCGACTGATCCATTAACGCTAGCGGCAGCAGGGAAAGTGACCGTTGGCTTGTATTATCAACCAGATGTTGTCATGGCAAAAGCAAATGAACAAATTCCAGTGAAATCAATTGGAGCTGTCGTACGTTCGCCGTTAAATCATGTTGTATCGCTGAAATCAGCAGGTATTAAGTCACCTAAAGACTTAGAAGGAAAAACAGTTGGATATTCTGGGACCCCTTTAAGTGAAGCATATTTAAAAACGATGGTAAAAGAAGATGGTGGTAATCCAGATACAGTAAAAGTAGTCGATGTTGGATTTGATTTAGTACCAGCGTTAATTACGAAAAAAGTGGATGCTGTAACAGGAGCATACATTAACCATGAAGTACCTGTTATGCGTCATGAGGGCCATGAACCAGCGTACTTTAATCCAGCTGATTACGGTGTGCCGAATTATCATGAGCTTGTGTTTGTAACAGGTGATAAAACTTTGAAAAAGGATAAAGAAGCATTACAGGCCTTTTTACGTGGTGCGAAAAAGGGATATGATTTCATGAAGAAAAATCCGGATGAAGCATTAAATATTTTATTAGATCATCAAGAAAAAGAAAACTTCCCACTTGTACCAGAAGTTGAAAAAGAAAGTATGAAAATTTTATTAGAGAAGATGGAAACGAAAGATGAGCCATTCTTATCGGATTCAAAAGAGTCATGGGAGAAACAAAATAAATGGTTGAAAGACAAAGGAATGGCGAAAGAAATTGTTCCAGCCGATGAATTATTCGAAAACATTTTAAAGTAGGCGAATGAATATGAAAAATGAGCTTCATGTAATCTCAAATGGCCATATGCCATTTGAAGAATTAGTGAATGTAGCGATGCAAATTGAGAGTGAGATTGATTATTTGCATATTCGTGAGCGTGAGAAGAGCACGAAGGAATTGTATGAAGGTGTGGAAAGTCTTTTGGGGAAAGGCTTTCCGGCATCGAAGATAGTGATAAATGATCGAATTGATATTGCTATTCTATTAAATATTCCGCGTGTGCAGCTAGGATATCGAAGCGCAGATGTAAGGTCGGTGAAAGAAAAGTTTTCTTATTTGCATGTTGGCTATTCAGTACATTCTTTAGATGAAGCGATAGTGGCATTTAAAAATGGAGCGGATTCACTCGTTTACGGTCATGTATTTCCAACGGCTTGTAAAAAGGATGTGCCAGCAAGAGGATTAGAAGAAATTGCTCATATGGCAAGATGCTTATCCATACCAATAACTGCAATTGGTGGGATTACCCCTGAAAATACAGGTGATGTTCTTGCAAATGGTGTAAGTGGCATTGCTGTTATGTCTGGGATTATAAGCAGTAGTAATCCGTATAGCAGGGCGAAATCTTATAAGGAATCAATAAGAAAGTGGGCGGAAAAACATGTGTAAGAAGTATGATGTAGCGATTATTGGCGGAGGTGTAATTGGTAGCTCAGTTGCACACTTTCTAGCAGAAAGAGGGCATAAAGTAGCGATTATAGAGAAACAAAGAATCGCATCTGAAGCTTCGAAAGCAGCTGCTGGTTTGCTCGGTGTTCAGGCAGAATGGGATGCATATGATCCGCTGTTTGAGCTTGCTAGAGAAAGCCGTGTTATATTTCCACAACTTGCAGAAGTTTTACGTGAAAAAACAGGCATCGATATTGGGTATGAAGAAAAGGGCATTTATCGCATCGCTCAAAATGAAGATGAGAAGAAAAGAATTCTTCATATTATGGATTGGCAACAGAAAACAGGTGAAGATTCATATTTTCTAACGGGTGATCGTTTGCGAGAAAAAGAGCCGTTTCTATCCGAATCAATTATAGGAGCGGTATATTATCCGAAAGATGGTCACGTTATTGCGCCAGAGCTTACGAAAGCATTCGCACATTCTGCAGCAATTTCCGGAGCTGATATATATGAACAAACAGAAGTGTTTGATATTCGTATTGAAAATAATAAAGTGACTGGAATTGTGACAAGCGAAGGTGTAATCACATGTGAAAAGGTCGTTATCGCCGGAGGATCATGGAGTACGAAATTACTACATTATTTTCAGAGTGATTGGGGTACATATCCTGTTAAGGGGGAGGTTGTTGCAGTAAGAAGCAGGAAACCTCTGTTGAAAGCTCCTATTTTCCAGGAGAGGTTTTATATTACGCCGAAGCGCGGTGGCCGTTATGTGATTGGGGCAACGATGAAGCCTCATACATTTAATAAATCTGTACAACCAGAAAGTATTACTTCCATATTAGAGCGTGCCTACACAATATTGCCTGCTTTAAAAGAAGCAGAATGGGAAAGTACGTGGGCTGGGTTAAGACCGCAGTCTAATCATGAAGCTCCTTATATGGGAGAGCATGAAGAAATAAAAGGTTTATATGCTTGTACGGGCCATTATCGAAACGGCATTTTATTAAGTCCTGTTTCTGGTCAGTATATGGCTGATTTAATAGAAGGAAAGCAGGAGAATCACTTGCTAGATTCATTGCTTTCTAAAATGGTTTAGAAAGGGGATGGAAGTTTGAATTTAAAAATTAATGGTAACCAAATTGAAGTACCAGAGAGTGTAAAAACAGTAGCTGGGCTACTTACACATTTAGAGTTAGATAACAGAATTGTTGTAGTAGAACGTAATAAAGATATTTTACAAAAAGATGATCATAACGATACATCTGTTTTTGATGGGGACCAAATTGAGATTGTAACTTTCGTAGGAGGCGGTTGATTATGTTAAACATTGGACAATTTTCATTTCATTCTAGACTTTTATTAGGAACAGGGAAATTCCCTGATTTTGATGTGCAGCAAAAGGCAATTGATGTTTCTGAGGCTGAGATTTTAACATTCGCAGTACGTCGTATGGATATATTTGATGCAAAGCAGCCTAATTTATTAGAGAAACTTGATGTAAAAAAATATACGTTATTACCGAATACAGCTGGAGCAAAAAATGCTGAAGAAGCTGTTCGTATTGCAAAATTAGCAAAAGCTTCTGGACTTTGCGATATGATCAAAGTAGAAGTTATTGGTGATGATAGAACGTTATTACCTGATCCAGTAGAAACGTTAAAGGCATCTGAAATGTTACTAAAAGAAGGATTTATCGTACTTCCGTATACATCTGATGATGTTGTATTAGCACGTAAATTACAAGAATTAGGTGTGCATGCAATTATGCCAGGAGCATCACCAATCGGTTCAGGGCTTGGTATTGTAAATCCGTTAAATTTAAGCTTCATTATTGAACAAGCGACAGTACCAGTTATCGTTGACGCTGGTATCGGTAGCCCAGCTGATGCGGCATTTGCGATGGAATTAGGAGCGGATGGTGTGTTATTAAATACTGCAGTATCTGGAGCGAACGATCCTATTAAAATGGCATACGCAATGAAATTAAGTATTGAGGCAGGACGATTAGGGTTTGAAGCAGGTCGTATTGCACGCAAGCGCTGCGCGACAGCAAGTAGTCCTTTAGAAGGAATGAGCGTAGTTGAATAATCGATATTCTCGCCAAGAACTATTTTCTCCAATTGGGGAAGAAGGGCAACAAAAGCTAGGGGAAAAGCATGTACTTATTATCGGTGCGGGTGCATTAGGTAGTGCAAATGCAGAGATGTTTGTAAGGGCAGGCGTTGGTAAGGTAACAATTGTTGACCGCGATTATGTAGATTGGAGTAATTTACAAAGGCAGCAATTGTATGCAGAGCGTGATGTAGAGAATAACCTTCCGAAGGCTGTGGCGGCAAAAAAACGTCTAGAAGAGATTAATAGTGAAGTAAGAGTAGAAGCTCTCGTTCAAGATGTAACGGCTGAAGAATTAGAAGAACACGTTACAAATGTTGATGTAATCATCGATGCGACTGATAATTTCGAAACGCGTTTCATTGTGAATGATGTAGCGCAAAAATATTCTATTCCATGGGTTTACGGGGCATGTGTAGGAAGTTACGGTCTTTCTTATACTATTCTTCCAGGCAAAACGCCATGTTTATCTTGTTTATTACAATCGATTCCACTTGGCGGAGCGACATGTGACACAGCGGGGATTATATCACCTGCTGTATCTCTCGTCGTTTCTCATCAAGTAACGGAAACACTTAAACTGCTAGTAGAAGATTATGACTCGCTTCGAGATGGACTTGTGTCATTTGATGTATGGAAAAATGAGTATTCATGTATGAATGTGCAAAAGCTTCGTAAACATAATTGTCTATCATGTGGTGAGCAAGCATTATATCCGTATTTAAATAAGGAAAATACTTCAAAAACAGCGGTGTTATGCGGGAGAAATACAGTTCAAATTAGACCACCTCATAAAGAGGAACTGGATTTTGAACAATATAAAAAATTGCTGAATGATCGTGTGAATGATTTAAATGTAAATCCATATTTATTATCATTTTCGGTTGAAGAAAAGAGATTAGTTGCTTTTAAAGATGGCCGTGTACTTGTACATGGAACGAAAGATATAAGCGAAGCGAAAACAATTTATCATCGCTATTTTGGGTAGAAAAGGATGAGTGGAATGAAAGTGAATAAAGCTTTAACAATTGCAGGGTCTGATAGCGGAGGCGGCGCTGGGATTCAGGCGGATTTAAAAACATTCCAAGAGCTTGGTGTGTATGGAATGACGGCTATTACGGCAATTACTGCTCAAAATACGCTTGGCGTTCAAGGGGTATATCCTGTTTCTTTAGAAGGAATTACGGAACAGCTGAATTCAATTGGTACGGATTTAACGCCAGATGCTGTAAAACTAGGAATGTTATTTAGCAGTGAAATTATTCAAATTGTTGCAGAACATATTAAAAAATTCGGCTGGAATAATATTGTGCTAGATCCTGTTATGATTGCAAAAGGCGGGGCATCATTATTACAACAAGAAGCAGTACAAGCATTAAAGGAATATTTATTACCAGTAGCAACTGTCGTAACACCAAATGTTCCGGAAGCAGAAGTGTTAACTGGGATGGAGATTCATAATGTTGAAGATAGTAAAGAAGCTGCGAAAGTATTACATGAATTAGGGGCTAAATATGTTCTTATGAAGGGCGGACATGCAGAATATCAAGGTAATGAAGTAATTGATTTACTCTTTGATGGAGAGCAGTTTATTGAATTTAGGAGCGAACGAATTCCTTCGAAGCAGACGCACGGAAGCGGATGTACATTTGCGTCTGCAGTTACAGCAGGACTTGCTAAAGAATATTCAATCGAAGAGGCAGTTCAAGAGGCAAAACGATTTATTAGTATAGCGATTGAAGAGCCGTTGAATATTGGAAGTGGTCATGGACCGACGAATCATTTTGCGTATAAAGTGAATAAGACACATGCATAAGTGAAAATTTAACCAGTGGGGCTATATCCTCACTGGTTATTAATGTTAATGATTAATAGAGATTTAATATATGTTAGCAAATGTGATTGGCTCTTCTTGTTTAAATGCGTCCTTTAGATGAGTAAAGTATATAAAAGGTGTGATGAGATTAATATTAAATATATAAAATAGGGAATCATAGCTTTCTTATTTTTACTTAAGTATTTACTATAAATTAATAACAAACAAGAAATTAAAAAAATGATTTCTAATGTAGTACGGAATTCAGTATAACTAGTAATAGTAACTAAAATCGCTAAAATTAATAGTAACGAATTACCTAGAAAATTTATTATTTTAATAAAATTATTCTTTTTATCCTCGGTCATATAGCATCCTCGTTTCACGTTTAATTTTTAATCATTTCTTTATTTAGTATTATTACAATACGACTCATGAAAATTCCTATTGAATATAAATATTTATAATGTCCAGCAACAATGAAAAATCCACCTTAAGGATTTTTCATTGTTTACTTTTTCAAAATACAGGAGTAATATATCAGCCAGAATACATTTTTTGTAATACGCTGAGTCCAAATGTATGGAGCGGAGGAACCAATTTGTGCGTCGTCACTAGGGGTGAATCTTTCAATGTTGAAAGTAGGGCTACTCTCAAAGCCCGAATCCGACAGCTAACTTCGTAAGCGTCTTGAGAGAGGACGGTGCCATGATGGATACATCACTTCATCGGTCTGATTAGTATAGGAGAATATCAATATATGTTTGAGTTCTTTTATGCTAAGGAGGATGAGGTACATGGAACTAACACTTATTTGTGTTGGAGAAAAAAACAAGGTAAAGAGTTTAAGAGAGCTAGTAGCATTTCAGCATGAGTTAATTATTTTTACAGCCAATGAAGAGATAGCGGATGAAGTTAGAGAGTATGGGTTTGAATCAGCTTATAGCTGTAATAAGGAGAAGGATTTTACTAGTATTTGCACACGTATTAAGAAGGTGATTTTACTAGGGGATGAGCTTCCGATAGTTAGTTTCTTCACAGAACACATTCGTTTTTCTTTTCAAGCGCCTATTACTGTTGTTACAAAGAATAAACGCTATCCGACCAGGCTCTATGAAACAATTGGAGCTAAATTTGTAGTGTTTACGAACTGTGATAATATTTCTTTTTTATTTTTTGAATAGGGCGGGGGAAATGAAGATGAAAGTGTTGTTACTAGGAGATATAGCGAATCGTTGGACGATATCGGTAGAGAGAGTTCACGAATTGGTAGTGCTCGATCCTCTTTTTCCAGGGCCATATATTATATTACCATCAAAAGATGTTTTGTATTTAGAGGCGGATATTACCGAATATGAGCAGTTACATGCAGAATTATCACAAGTTTATATTCGAGGGAGAAATTTGCGTGCTTTTTTGCGTGGAGAATAAAGGTTGAATGAAAAAAGAGCGAATGCTGAGTGCAACAAGCTATGCACTTCATGTCATTCGCTCTTTTTATTTCATATTTAAAAGATCATTTCTATGAAAAAAAAAGAAAACACAAGAAAATAGATGAAAGAATATTAAAAATAAGCAATGTAAGCGTTTAAATGGCAGAATTTTTTCTTATTTTAAGTAATTTGCCTCTTTACAAGTTAAATTTAGAGGAGTATATTTACTCTCATAAATCATTCATGAAATTTCCAAAAAAAACCTAAAATCGCTGAGTTCCAGAAATGGAGCGGGGGAACCAATTTTGTGCATTGTCACTTGGGGTGAATCTTTCAATTTTGAAAGTAGGGCTACTCTTTAGGCCCGAATCCGACAGCTAACCTCGTAAGCGTTTAGAGAGGAGGTTTACTTTGTGTTGTTCGTTTCGAACACTAAGTAGAGCTTAGTGTTCTTTTTTTGATAACTAGATGGTAAAAATTAACAAAAAGTGAGGGGTAGTTATGTTAGATGTTGTAATGATCGGTATTTTTGTTGGGTTAGTCGCATCGATGGCAAGTCTTGCAAGTTGGTCAGATAAAGTTGTGAAAGAAGGGAAGCAATCATGATGATTGCCTTATCGGTTATTGTTGCAGCGATTACGGTGTACTTAGTGTACGCATTATTAAATCCAGAGAAGTTTTAATTAGGGGGAATCATTCATTATGATTTGGGTTGCAGTCGTTATTACAATGCTCTTGTTTATTTTAGTAGCAAAGCCAACGGGGATTTATTTAGAAAAAGCTTTTCAAGGTAGCAAAACGCTAGATAAAGTATTCGGGCCTTTTGAAAAACTTATTTTTAAAATTACGGGTGTAAAAGCATACAATCAAACGTGGAAACAGTACGCATTATCATTAGTTTTACTCAATGGATTTATGATTGTTGTCGTATATTTCATTTTCAGATTACAAGGCGTATTGCCATTAAATCCAGCGCATATTGAAGGGATGGAGCCTACGCTCGCTTTTAATACAGCAATTAGTTTTATGGCTGATACAAATTTACAGCATTATAGCGGTGAAAATGGTTTGTCTTATTTATCACAATTAATCGGGATTACATTTTTAATGTTTGCAGCACCAGCAACGACGTTAGCGCTCGTTATGGCATTTATAAGAGGGCTCGCTGGAAAAGAACTTGGTAACTTTTTCGTTGATTTTACGAGAGCTTTAACGAGAGTATTTCTTCCTATTGCGTTTGTTGCAGCGCTAATCTTTGTCGCACTTGGTGTACCACAAACGTTAGACGGGGCAGTTACAGCACAAACAATTGATGGGGCAAAACAAAGTATTTTACGTGGTCCAGTTGCATCATTCGTTTCCATTAAGGAACTTGGAAATAACGGCGGTGGATTTTTCGGGGCAAACTCTACACATCCTTTTGAAAATCCAGGGCAAATGAGTAATATTTTGCAAATGATGCTTATGATGTTATTGCCAACAGCACTTCCATTTACGTACGGACGAATGGTAGGAAATAAAAAACAAGGTCGCATCCTTTTCGTGTCACTATTCATGGTGTTTTTACTAGGATTTATAACGATTACGACATCTGAATTACATGGAAATCCAGTGTTAAATGGAATGGGTATCGAACATGTACAAGGAAGTACAGAAGGAAAAGAAGTCCGATTTGGAACAGTATTTTCTTCCCTTTATGCGACAGTAACGACAGCTGCGGAAACGGGGGCCGTTAATACGATGCATGATACGTTAACACCAATTGGTGGTCTAGTTCCACTCGTAAATATGATGTTAAATACAGTATACGGCGGTGTTGGAGCAGGTTTTGTGAACATTATTATGTATGCAATTATTGCAGTCTTTATATCTGGTTTAATGGTTGGACGGACACCGGAGTTTTTAGGTAAGAAAATTGAGGGTAAGGAAATGAAATTGATTGCGGTAACGATTTTATTTCATCCATTGCTTATTTTAGGGTTTTCAGCATTAGCTCTTTCAACAAGCTTAGGAACGGATGCAATTTCTCATTCAGGTTTCCACGGTTTAACGCAAGTTGTATATGAGTACACATCGTCAGCTGCGAATAACGGATCTGGATTTGAAGGTTTAGCAGACAATACACCGTTTTGGAATATTACGACTGGTTTAGTTATGTTTTTAGGACGCTATTTCAGTTTAATTACGATGCTAGCTGTTGCAGCTTCACTGAAAGAGAAGACGGTAGTACCAGAAACAGTCGGAACGTTCCGTACAGATAATGGTTTATTTGGAGGGATATTTATCGGAACAATTGTAATTGTTGGTGCGTTAACATTCTTCCCGATGTTAGTACTCGGCCCAATTGCAGAATTTCTTACATTGAAGTAATGGAGGGTAAATGATGAGACCGGTAGTAGTAAAAGAAAAACAAGTAGATCAGTCACAAATACATGCTGTAGAAGATGAGGTTAGACAAGCGAAAACGATGGATCGTGATATCGTGACACATGCGATGAAACAATCCTTTGCGAAATTGAATCCGAAAGTAATGATAAAGAATCCGATTATGTTCGTTGTGGAAATTGGATTTATCATTACGTTAATTTTATCCTTTCTTCCAAGTAGTTCTAGTAGTGTACCAGGGTGGTTTAATATAACAGTTTCTCTCATTCTATTATTTACAGTTTTATTTGCTAACTTTGCAGAAGCTTTAGCTGAAGGGCGTGGTAAAGCGCAAGCTGATTCTTTAAAACAATCGAAGAAAGATGTGTTTGCAAATGTTGTAAAAGAAAATGGAGACATTGTTCAAGTTTCAGCAACTGAGCTGAGAAAAGGTGACGTTGTTATTGTAAAACAAGGGGAAATGATTCCGAATGATGGTGAAGTAATTAAAGGATTAGCGTCTGTAGATGAATCAGCAATTACAGGGGAATCAGCTCCTGTTATAAAAGAAGCAGGTGGCGATTTTTGTTCAGTAACAGGCGGAACGATGGTCGTAAGTGACGAGATTACGATTGTGATTACGAGTAATCCTGGTGAATCATTTATTGATAAAATGATTTCTTTAGTAGAAGGAGCTGCTCGTCAAAAAACGCCGAATGAGATTGCTTTAAATACAGTATTAACGAGCTTAACTCTTATTTTCTTAATCGTTGTTGTGACGTTGCCGATTTTTACAAATTATTTAGGGTTTCAAATTGATACAGCTGTACTTGTTGCATTGTTAGTTTGTCTAATTCCAACGACAATTGGTGGGTTATTATCGGCAATCGGTATTGCTGGGATGGACCGCGTAACAAAGTTCAATGTATTAGCAATGTCAGGGAAAGCAGTAGAAGCTGCGGGTGATATTAATACAATTATTTTAGATAAAACAGGTACGATCACTTTCGGGAACCGGATGGCACATACACTACTCCCTGTAGGAAATGAAACGATTGAGCAAGTAGGAAAATGGGCTGCGATTAGCTCAGTTTTAGACGAAACACCAGAAGGTCGATCAGTTATAGAATATGTACAAACGAAATCTATATCATATAATAGAGAACTTGCAGAACAAGGTGAATTTGTCCCGTTTAAAGCAGAAACGAGAATGAGTGGTGTTGATTTACAGGATGGAACGAAAGTAAGAAAAGGTGCTGTTGGTGCCGTTATTGAATGGGTTCAATCAAAAGGCGGAACGATTCCGAAAGATGTGAATCAAAAAGCAGATTTAATTTCAAAAGAGGGTGGAACACCACTTGTAGTTGCAGTGGATGATCGTATTTACGGTTTAATTTATTTAAAGGATACAGTAAAACCTGGTATGCGTGAGCGTTTTGAACAATTGCGCCAAATGGGAATTAAAACGGTTATGTGTACAGGGGATAACCCATTAACAGCAGCAACAATTGCAAAAGAAGCAGGGGTAGATGAATTCGTTGCTGAGTGTAAACCAGAAGATAAAATTGCAGTTATTAAAGCAGAGCAAGATAAAGGTAAACTTGTAGCGATGACAGGTGATGGTACAAATGATGCCCCGGCATTAGCGCAAGCTGACGTTGGGTTAGCGATGAATAGTGGTACGACAGCTGCGAAAGAAGCAGCAAATATGATCGATTTAGATTCGAATCCAACTAAAATTATTGAGGTTGTAGGAATCGGTAAGCAATTGTTAATGACACGAGGTGCGTTAACGACGTTTAGTATTGCGAATGATATTGCAAAATATTTTGCAATCATTCCAGCAATGTTTACACTTGCGATTCCGCAAATGGAAGCATTAAACATTATGAAATTAACATCACCGCTTTCAGCAATCTTATCAGCATTAATATTTAATGCGGTTATTATTCCGTTACTTATTCCGCTAGCGATGAAAGGTATCGCATATAAACCAATGAGTTCTAATGCATTGCTTAGCAGAAACTTACTCATTTACGGGCTTGGCGGAGTGATCGTTCCATTCATTGGAATTAAAGTAATTGATATGATTGTCGGCTTGTTCATATAAGGAAGAGGGGAAAAAAGATGGCGGAAAAACAAAGTATACTTTCACCAATTATTCGTATTACTTTTACGTTCTTAGTCTTGTGCGGCCTTGTATACCCGCTTATTGTAACTGGTATTGTGCAAGCGGTAATGAAGGATAATGCGGATGGAAGTCTTATATATAATGATAAGGATGAAGTAGTTGGTTCAAAATTAATCGGTCAAAATTTCACAGATCCACGTTATTTTCATGGACGTGTTTCTAGTATAGAATATAAAGCAGAAGCATCTGGCTCAAATAACTATGCGCCGTCTGATCCAGATTTAGCAAAACGAGTTGAGAAAAGTATTGAAGACTGGAAGAAACAAAACCGGGCCGTTCCAGTTACAGAAGTACCGATAGATTTAGTGACGAATTCGGGTTCAGGGCTTGATCCTGACATTAGTCCAAAAGCGGCTTCTGTGCAGGTAGATCGCATCTCGAAATTAACGAATATTCCGAAAGAAAAGCTGAATCAACTGATTAAGGATCAAACGGAAGGTGCTGCACTCGGCTTGTTTGGAGAAGATCGCGTGAACGTCTTAAAGTTAAATTTAGAATTACAGAAATTAATGAAATAGTAACAGTGCTACCTCAATCTAACGGATTGAGGTAGTGTTGTTTCGAAAGAAAGGTTGTGAGTGTTTTGTATGCGGATGACTATAAACCGACGTTTCAAAGGCGAACACCAGAAGAGTATTTAGAATACATTCGTCAGCAAAATCGCGGAAAGTTAAAGCTATACGTAGGGGCTGCACCTGGAGTTGGGAAAAGTTATAAAATGCTATTTGATGCAAGAGAGATGAAAAAAGACGGTATTGATATTGTAGTTGGTTTAATTGAAACACACGGTAGAAAAGAGACGGAAGAAGCAATTGCTGATTTAGAAAAAGTTCCTTTAAAAGAAATAGATTATAAAGGGAAAGTATTTTATGAACTTGATGTAGAAGGAATTATAAAGCGGGCACCACAAATTGTTGTTGTGGATGAACTTGCGCATAGTAATATTCCCGGGTCGAAAAATAAGAAACGTTACATGGATGTGCAGGAATTGTTAGATGCCGGTATATCTGTATTATCAGCGTTTAATATTCAACATTTAGAAAGCGTTCATGATATTGTAGCTCAAATTACGAATGTCAAAGTACGAGAGCGTATTCCAGACTTTATTTTACAAAAAGCAAATGAAATTCAGCTTGTTGATGCAACACCTGAGGTACTCCGAAAGAGATTAATAGATGGAAAGATATATAAGGAAGAAAAAATTCAACAAAGCTTACAAAACTTCTTTACGATAAATAATTTAGGGGCATTAAGAGAGTTATCACTTCGAGAAGTTGCAGATGATATGGATGAGAAAATTAGCCAAACAGTAATAGAACCGATAGGTGTGAAAGAAAAAATTCTCGTTTGTGTACAATACAGTTCAACAGCAGAGAAATTAATACGGAGAGGTTGGCGCATGGCTGATCGGCTAAATGCTGAATTGTATGTGTTAAACGTTGAAAGAGAAAATATAGATTCTATTTCAGCAGGCAAAAAGCAGACGATTGAAGAATGGAAATCGCTAACGAATCAATTTGATGCGAGCTTTGTATTAGAAGAAGCAAAGGGAAGAAAGCCCGCTGATGTTATTATTGAAGTTGCAAAAAGACTACAGGTGACACAAGTTTTACTTGGGCAATCGGCGAGAACACGGTGGGAAGAAATACGAAAAGGTTCTATTGTAAATGAAATTATGAGACAAACGAAGTATATTGATATTCATATCGTTGCTGATCAAAGAGCTTAAGAGACCATCTATAGGTCTCTTAAGCTCTTTGTGCAGCATGGGAATGTAGCATTTTCATTGCGTGTAAAACTATAAGTAGAAATATAATTGCCCCTAGGAAGAAAATCCAAAAGTAATTTTGATTAAATAAAAGAAACCCACCTACAATAGGCCCTGTACCCATACCAAGATAGCGAATGAAGTTGTACATACCGATGGCAGTTGCGCGTTCTTGTACGAATTCTTCCGTTAATAAAGTAGTGTGAGTCGGCATAGAAAGTCCCATACTAAAACCGTATAAAGAGGTAACGATAATTACGGATGGGATATTGATGCTATATGTGAAAGAGAATAAAGTGACACATATAATGTTGAAGAAACTAGTGATGAATAAAGCCAGCCTTGTTGTGAAATGTTTTTGCAAAAATTTGTAGCAATAGCTTCCTAACATAAGAGAAAGGGACATCGGTACAAACATAAGACCAATTTCGCTTGCGCTTAGATGAAATATATTTGTTAATATGCTAGGTAAAAAAACGAGGAAACAGAAATATATACAAAATTGAATAAAGCCAATAAGTGTAATGGAAAATCCAGTTTTATTTTTTAAGATAAGCCAGTAATTCTTTTTTGCTTTAGGTTTCTCAATTACATTTGGTTTTGTTTCTGGAAGTAGTGAAATGTTTATAATTAATAAGATGATGCCAATTGTAGATAAAAAAAGAAATACAGATAAGTGGCCATTTATACTGCCGAGATAGCCACCTATGAGAGGACCGATTGCAGGTGCGAGAGCAAGTAACATTTGATAAAGGCTCATCGCTTCTCCGCGTTCTTTTCCTTCAAATAAATCACCGATAATCGTTGCTGCAACTACAGGTATAGCCGCTATTCCTATAGCTTGAACAGCTCTAAAAAATAGAAATAAGTAAATGTTTGGTGAGAAAGCACAACCAATTGAGCCGATTGTACTAATGATTAAACTAGGGATAAGGACAGATTTTCTTCCCTTTGTATCAATTAAAGGTCCGTATATGAGCTGCATAACCGCAAGAACGAATGTGAAAAGTGAAACGGTTAAATTTACAAGATAAAGAGAAGTATGAAACGAATTTTGAATCATCGGCAAGATAGGTGTATAAATATTTTGAGCGAAGGAACCGAGTAAGGCACTCATACAGACAACATATAAAATGAAATTCAGTTTGGTTTTTTCCATAATGTTAACCTCCTTGTCATTTGGTTTCTTTGGAAACTAAATTAATTTTAACATGATTTTCTCACTTGTAAAGATGAAAAAATGATTTTAAAATGGTATATAGTTAAATTGTTTCTTTGGAAACTTAGGAGGCGAATGGATTGGAACGTACAGCGAAACAAATGGAAATACTTTCGGATATTCGTACACTTTTTCATAAAAAAGAAGAGCATTTGAAAGAAAATAATGAGAAGTTTCTTCGTGAGACAGGTGTAAGTGGTATGTCTTTATCTGAGTTACATGTTATCGAGTGTATCGGAAAAAATGGTCTGATGAATGTAACTGCTATTGCAACAGAAATGGGAATGACGAAAGGCGCAATCTCTAAAATTTGTACAAAGTTGTTTCAAAAGCAATTCGTTGAGAAAATGCAAATGTTAGATAATCAAAAAGAAATTTTCTTCCGCTTAACGGAAAGAGGAAATGAAATATATAAAGCTCATGAAAAATTGCATAAACAAGCTGAAGAAAAGTGGCTGTTACTTTTAGATGGATATACGAAAGAAGAGCAAGATTTTATTCAAAGGTTTATAAAGGATGTCTCTGGTCATTTGGAAATATAATTGGAAGAAAAAACCCCTCCATTTCAAGCCTTTTCAATATAATTTCTGAAAGAACTCATATATAATAGAAAAAGATACTTAACATAGTGAATAATTAAAGAGTCAATATATATAAAGAGGAGAGAATAACATGCTTGAAAATACGGGGTTAGTATTAGAAGGCGGAGGTATGCGTGGTGTATATACGGGCGGGATATTAGAATATTTTATGGAACAAGATTTATATTTTCCATATGTAATTGGTGTATCAGCTGGTGCTTGTCATGCAGCGTCGTATCTTTCCAGACAAAGAAATAGAAACAAAACAGTAAATATTGATTATGCATCACATCCGCAGTATTTATCGTATAAAAACTTGTGGAAAAAACGTCAGCTATTTGATATGGAATTCATTTTTCATGAAATTCCAGAAAAGCATGTACCGTTTGATTTTGAAACATACTTTAATAGTCCAGAGCGTTTCCTTGTAGGAACAACTGATTGTGAAACAGGACAGTCTGTTTATTTTGAAAAAGAGGGAACGAATGATGATGCACTAAATTTATTGCAAGCATCTAGTTCATTACCTTTCATTGCACCGGTAGTAAACTACCGAGGTAAGCAATTGTTAGATGGCGGGATTTCAGATCCGATTCCAGTTCGTAAAGCACAGGAAGATGGATTTAAAAAATCAGTCGTTATTTTGACGAGAAATCATGGTTACGCGAAGAAAAAATCAAAATTTGGTTGGATTGCAGCAAAGGCTTATAAGAAGTATCCAAACCTTGTAAATACGATGCTGAATCGTTATGAAGTGTATAATGAAACACTTCACTACATTGAAAAAGAAGAGCAAGCTGGTAATTTATTTGTTATTCGCCCAGAAGTGCCGCTTCAAGTAGATCGTATGGAAAAGGATACGGCTAAATTACAAAGTTTATATGAGCAAGGCTATGAAGATGCAAAGAGACAATTTGCAGATTTACAGGCGTTTTTGCAAAAATAATAATTAGGCTGCGGAGAAGGAGTTCTCTGCAGCCTTTCTAGGGAGTACGGTAATAGCAAATTTCCTCTTGCTTCTTGCATTGAAAGTAGTTCGTGTGATTGTTGCAAAAGAAAAGTAGAGCATCGGAATTCGACGCGCTACTTTTTATTTACGCTTCTTTTTAATAAATGAAAAGGCTAAAGCTGCAATTAAAATACTGCCTTTAATGATATCTTGCGCATAATAAGGAACGTTCATCATTGTAAGGCCGTTTAATATGATTCCAATTAATACGGAACCAAGAAATGTTCCGATGACATTTGGTTTCTTAGCACCGAACATTGCATAACCGATATAGGCAGCTGCAACTGCATCCATTAATAATGGGGCGCCAGCTGAAACTTGTCCTGTTCCAACGCGGCTACATAAAATAATACCGCCAATAGAGGCAAGTAAACCGCTAATCATATAAGCATATACACGGTAACGATCAGTAGGAATACCAGCTAGTCTAGCAGCTTCTCGATTCCCACCTGTCATATAAAAGAAACGACCGTACGTTGTTTTTTCTAAAAATACATATGCAATTAAAACGACGATAAGCATGATAATGACAGGGACTGGAATTCCTAACACAGAACCTTGACCGATAAATAAAAAGGATGGAATAAAATGTCCTTTGGCACCAGACATTCCTTCATAAATAGAAGATCCTTTTGAAAATGTTAAGTGTAGTCCATTCACGATATACATGATACTTAATGTAGCTAGTAAATCTGGTAGTTTAATTCGGATAACGAGTAGTGCATTTAATAATCCAACTAATAGTCCACAAAGAATAGGAATAAGGAGTGTGACTATTAGTTCTTGTCGATATAAAACGAGACAAGAAGCCGCGGTAATTGTGGCTAAACTAGCGGTAGAGCCGACTGATAAATCAAATCCATCTACAATTAATGTAAAGGTAACGCCAATTGCGAGTAACGTTACAATAGAAATAGAACGTAAAATATCACTAATATTGTTGTAGGTTAAAAAAGAATCGTTGGCGATAGAGAAAAAAATTGTAACACCTATAATGATAGCAATCGTGCTAAATTGATAAAAAAGATGGGTAGGTAAATATAGTTTCTTAGTTTTTGTTTTATGAACGAGATTCAATGGAATAACTCCCTTCAGATAAATGTAAAAGCTGTTCAGGAGATAGTTCGTCTGGTAAGTATTCACCTACAAATTCTCCGTTTGCGAGTATAAGAATGCGATCAGCGATATGTAGTGCTTCATCTTGTTCTCCTGTGAAGTAAATTACGGAACTTCCGTTTTCAGTAATGTTACGAATGAATTGAAAAATGTCTTGTTTTGCAGCTATGTCTACACCTTTAGTTGGCTCGTCCAAAAGAAATAGATTCGGTTTGAATCCATGCCACTTTGCAATGGAGACTTTTTGCTGGTTTCCACCGCTAAGTGAATGAATAAATGCTTTTGGGTCATTGGGTAAAATGCTGAAAGAAGAAATTGCTGTAGTAGCATTATTTACTTCGGTTTGCTTTCGTCTCCAACCTGATTGGTGTAAATTAGTGTGGCTTATAATATCTTCCGAAAGAAATACGCCTTGTTTTCTTCTTTCCTCTGGTACAAGTGCGATCTTTGCTTTAATCGCATCTCGCGGTGTTTTAATTGTTATTGTTTGACCATCTATTTCTGCGTGATAAGTATGACGAGTACCAAATAACGTTTCAGCAAGTGTTGTTTTGCCACTGCCAATTAATCCGTATATCACAACAGTTTCACCTTTCCGTACGGTGAGAGAAAGAGGAGAATGGTCTTTGTGTAATGGAAGTTCTTGTACTTTAAATAATTCTTCGTTCCCTCGTTTTGGCGCTGTATTAATAGGAAGTGTAAGTTGTTTTCCAGTCATCGCTTCCACAATTTGTTGATCTGTAACCTTTGTAATCGCTTCAGAAATTGCAACTTTACCGTTATGTAATACGGTTACATCATCCGCAAAATTTCGAATCTCTGATAAACGATGAGAAATTAAGATGATGCCAATTCCTTTCAATGTTAAATCTTTTAATAGTTGCCCGAAGGTTTCAACTTCTTTCGGTCCAAGAGAAGAAGTAGGCTCATCTAATAAAAGATAATTTGTATTGTTGGATAAAGCTCTTGCGATAAGAAGTAATTGTTTTTCATGTAATGAGCAGTTTGAAACATCTTCCGAAACATTTAAATCAGCCTGTACAGTTTGCAAATGTTGTTTAGCGAGTGAGACTAATTTTGACTTTGAAAATAGTACTTTATTTTGCATTGCTAAATGATCGATTAGTACATTTTCTAATACAGATAATCCAGGAATAAGTCCGTGATCCACTTCTTGTGTTACGAAAGAAATACCATGCTTTTTTGCATCGCGTGGTGAAGTAAAGGAAATAGACTGATTATCAATTTTTATATTCCCAGCAACTGGTTGAATTTCACCAGTTGCTATTTTTAGTAAAGTACTTTTTCCTGCACCATTCATTCCTAGTAAAGCGTGAACTTTTCCTTTTTGTATGTTAATAGAAACATTTTCTAGTACAGGGGTAGAGATGTGATAAGAATGTGTAATGTTTTGAAGAGAGAATGTCATCATTTTTTCTCCTTCTCTAATTTTTTCATCCAAGGTGAATATGCATCTTTCGAGTCTCCCCAACCGTTTATATGTTTTGATAATTGATCCATCGTTATATTTTCTTGTGGCAAACTATTTTTCTTTACTAAATAAGGTTCTAGTGAATAAATATCTGGCGTTTGTTCACCAGCGATTTTCTTGTATAAGAAACGCACTTGAACTTTACCGACTTCAGCTGGATCGGTTGCAGCCGTAGCAGTCCAAGGTGAATTTTCTTTTTGCATGAGTTGTAAGTCTTCATTACTTAAGTCAATGCTGTATACTTTTATATCTGTACGACCAGCTTGTTCGAGTGCTTTGACGGCCCCCTTAGCAAACTCATCCCACGAAGCGAAAATAGCTTGTAAATAACCTTTTTTCGGATATTTTTTTAGTAAAGCCTCTACTTGTGTTTGCGTATCAAGTGGTGTGTTATTACTAGCGGTACCAAAGCGTGCAACTTCTTTTATATTTGGATAACGTTTATAAAAAGCATCAATGATAACATTGCGACGTTCCATTGGAGCAAATCCGCCAACCCATACGACGGCGATATTCCCTTGTCCATTCAGATCTTCCGCTAACGTTTTTAATGATTTCCATGCAAGACTATAGTCATCTTGATCAATAATCGTTACGCCTGGTAAGCGTAGGTCGTTATCAAATGCAACTACAGGAATATTCGCTTGTAATGCTTTTTCTACTCCGGGTTTTAGTGCTTCAGAGCGACCGTGATCAATTAAAATACCATCAACTTTTGAATTAATAGCAGTATCTAGATTTGCTGCCATTTTTGCTAAATCATTATCAGAATTGTAGACTTGCACACTGCCGCCGAATAGCTCGACTTGTTTTTTGACACCCTCAATATATTGAGAGGAAAAAGTTCCGATGGACATTTGCATAATTAATGCGATTTTTAATGGGTTTTTTACTTGGCTTGGAATTTCTGCTTGTAAATGATTTGCTGCTGTAGTAGCTTCTTTCTTCACCGTTTGTTGCTTTTGTGAAGAGATAGCATCTTGTTCATTTGTGCAAGCTGTTAATGCGAGTAAGAGAATAATGAGTACGGTGGAACATAATTTTTTCATAAAAAAATCCCTCCTAAATTAAGAAAAGAGAGGAGGGAGTGAAAATAAAAACGTCTTTTCATATAGAAAAGACGTCTTATCATATTACTCTTATCTTTCAACACAATGTGTTGTAAGAATTAGCACCGTGCCCATAAATGGGTCGGTTGCCGGGCTTCGTAGGGCTCATCCCTCCACCTGCTCTTGATAAGACATCGAATATTTAACTATTTCGAATTATTCCATAAGTGTATGCTGTTGTCAAATGTTTTTTTGTAAATAAAAAATCCCTCACAACGAGGGATTTTAATGTGGTAAGAAAACTAATTGATAAGCGAACAAGATCCCGAATAAATACACAAGTGGGTGAACAGCACGGAATTGTCCTTTTGCCACTTTCATAAGTGGGTATGAAATAAATCCAAGTGCAATACCTGTTGAGATACTTGATGTAAGTGGCATGCTTAAGATTACTAAAAATGCTGGGAATGCTTCATCGAATGTATCCCAATCGATGTGGCGAACTGAGCCCATCATAAGACTACCAACGATAATTAGTGATGGTGCTGTAATAGCTGAAACGCCAGAAACAGCGCTCACTAACGGTCCGAAGAATGCTGCTAATGCAAATAGAACAGCTACTGTAACAGTTGTTAAACCAGTACGACCACCAGCTGCAACACCAGCAGATGATTCAATGTAAGCTGTTGATGGTGTTGTTCCGAACATAGCTCCAATTGTTGCTGAGAATGAGTCAGATAGAAGAGCTCGTCCTGCTTTTGGAAGCTTTCCATCTTTCATAAATCCACCTTGTTGTGCAACGCCAAGTAGTGTACCTGTTGTATCGAATAGTGTAACAAGGAAGAATGAGAACACAACGCCGTATAATCCGTAGTTAATTACATCAGATACAGCAGTAATTGGATTTGAAACGATAATTCCTTCTGGTAATCCAGGCATTGATGTAACGCCGCTTGAGAATGTTAATTGACCTGTGAAGTAAGCGATAATACCAGTTAATAACATTCCGATAAATAGTGCCCCGTTTATATTTAAAGACATAAGGATAATTGTAATTCCAAGGCCAGCTAATGCTAGTAGAACTGGAGCAGAGTGAAGATCGCCAAGCCCAACTAAGTTTGCATCATTTTTTGTAACAATTCCCGTTAAGCGCAAACCGATAAAAGCAATAAAAAGACCGATACCAGCAGTAAGTGCATGTTTTAAGTTCTCAGGAATTACTTCCATTAATTTCGTACGGAAAGATGTGAATGATAACAAAATTAAAATCATACCTGCTACGAATACAGCAGAGAATGCAATTGCGAAAGTCATGCCTTCATGGGCTTTTACAACAGAATAAGAGAAGTAAGCATTTAATCCCATACCTGGTGCAATTGCGATTGGTAAATTAGTAAAGATCGCCATAAATAATGTTCCGACAACAGCAGCGATAATTGTAGCTGTAAATGCTTGTTCAAACGGAACACCTGCATCCCCAAGGATGACAGGGTTTACGACAATGATATATGCCATTGTTAAAAAGGTAATAATACCTGCCATAATTTCAGTTTTAATAGAAGTTTTATGTTTTGAAAGGTTAAACATATAAACATCCTTTCTTTTTACGAATAATTTTCACAACAGTTATATATAATATTCGTTTTTTAACTATTTTGCAATAGTTTTGCATAAAAACTTTAGAACAACTCATATTTTATGTCGTAAATTCGAATATTAATCGTAAAACTGTGTGTGAATTGCGGTTCTTTAATGTGTAAGTAGTTTTTTTTATTGTGCGCATTATAAGGGGAAAGGAGTTGAAGGAAGTTATGCCGCAGCAAAAAAACTTTTTAACAATGCCAGCACAACATCAAAATAAACAACCTGGTATTGAATCGTTAATGAATCCTCTTCCAAAGTTTGAAGATCCAAGTTATAAAGGAAGTGAAAAGTTAAAAGGAAAGAATGTATTAATTACAGGAGGAGATAGCGGGATTGGAAGAGCTGTTTCTATCGCTTTTGCAAAAGAGGGAGCAAATATTGCGATTGCTTATTTAGATGAGGACGAAGATGCAACTGAGACGAAACAACTTGTGGAAAAAGAAGGCGTGAATTGTGTATTATTGCCGGGAGATTTGAGTAATGAACAACATTGTAAAGAGATTGTAGAAGAGACCGCCCAGCAGCTAGGGGGGCTAAATGTTCTTGTGAATAACGTCGCACAGCAATATCCGCAGCAAGGACTAGAGTATATTACAGCGGAACAGCTAGAAAAAACGTTCCGTATTAATATTTTTTCTTATTTTCATGTTACAAAAGCAGCACTCTCTCATTTAAAGCAAGGGGATGTAATTATAAACACGGCATCTATCGTTGCGTATGAAGGAAATGAAACGTTGATCGACTATTCTGCAACGAAAGGAGCAATTGTCGCTTTTACAAGATCGTTATCTCAGTCGTTAGTACAAAAAGGAATTCGTGTAAATGGTGTTGCACCAGGCCCAATTTGGACACCGCTTATTCCATCCAGTTTTGATGAGAAAAAAGTATCACAGTTTGGGAGCAATGTTCCTATGCAAAGGCCTGGTCAGCCGTATGAATTAGCGCCTGCATATGTATATTTAGCGTCTAGTGATTCGGCATATGTAACGGGACAGATGATGCATGTAAATGGTGGAGTAATTGTGAATGGATAGTTTTCATTTATAAGAGCAAAGTAAAGCTAATTGCATTTATCCCGCATTAACGGGCAGTAAAATTCCACCTCAAAATTCAGGTGGAGCACAGAAGTTAGGTGGGAGATTAACTGCCCGTAAATGCCCGATTGGTGAAGGCTAATAATCAGTGGGGGATGGACAAAACCCCCACTGATTAAAGTTTCACTTTATCCCGCTATTTGCGGGCAGTAAGATTCCTACCTCAAAATTCGGCGAATGCAAGGAAGTTAGGTGGGAGATACCTGCCCGTAAATGCCCGATTGGTGAAGGCTAATATTCAGTAGGGGATGGACAAACCCTCCCACCGAGTAAAGTTTCACTTTATTATGATGTTAGTGCTAGGGAGGATTTAGATGAAGAAAGTATGGTTTATCGTAATCCTATTTTTCTGCCTGCCAGCTAGCGTTTTTGCTAATACAGATCATTTAATATTAGTTAACCTTACGACGAATCAGCTGTCTTTTTTTGAAGAGGGAAACTATACTAGAACATTTCCGATAACGACAGGAAGAGATAGCACCCCGACGCCTGAAGGGAATTTTTGTATTATAACTAAATATAAAAATAAAGAATACCATCGTAAAAAAATAGCTGGAGGTGCTCCGAATAACCCTCTCGGTACGAGGTGGCTAGGTCTAGATAAAAAGGAATATGCAATTCACGGGACAAATCGGGAAGGAACAATTGGAAGCCGGGAGTCGAATGGTTGTATTCGCATGCACGATCGGGACATACAATGGTTATACGACCGGGTACAATTACAGACGAAAGTAATTATTTCTCGTTTTCATACGAGTCCCGAATATGAAGCATATAAGCTAGGTTATCGTGTTGTGAGCTGGAATGGTCGTAAAGTAGAAGAAGAACAAATTGGAATGCTTACGTTAGTAGATCGTGTAAATATATATTGGCAAGAACCAAATGGACAATTGACGAAAGTAAAAACAGTATTGCCAAATGAAAGATACACAGTGTATTCCAAACGAAAAGATGGAACCTATTATATAGGAAACAATTTGTATGTTGTAGATGAAACAGGAGAAAAAATTCGTTATGAACAATTACCTTATTCGATTTTAAGTAACCTATATAAACGGAAATATAATGTCCCGTAATAGCTACCGTAAATAGACGGTAGCTTATTTGTGATGAATTTTAGTTGTTTTTATTGATTTCATACCAATCGCGCGCCTGTAAATAGTGAGATGAAAAAATTGAAACAGCAACTATTATGTTTTGCTGAATATAATACAGTACAGACTGGGGGGCGGTCACATTATGAAAAGTGAATTTGCATTTAAAATTTTCTTAATCACGACTTGTTTATTTATCGTGTATTTATATGCGTTACTCGTCTTTTCCTTTTATGTTCCATATATTGATTTAATATTGTTCGTCGGATTTATTTGGGCATTTGTTAAAGCGAGGGAAGGGGAGAAGAGTGTATATCGACGCATTACTTTATGCGGGACGGTCCTTCTCGTTATTTTGTACTTTTTTATGATGCATGATGTTTGGAGAGGAATGTAAAAAAGCATACGACTAATCGTATGCTTTTACGTTTAATATTTCGGTTTAAATGTATGACAACACGTTTCTACACTCGTTGTTACAGAACTTTCAAGCGTCTCGTTTGTTAAAGTAGCGTTTGTATATGAACTGTTTTCAATTTGACCTGCTTCTTGTGCATCAGGTTGAACAACGATTGCACTTGCTTGACAAAGGTTACCTTGTCCCCAAAATGAGCAATTGGAAACAGAGCATTTCACTTCTGGCATAAAACCCCCTCCTTATACATTAGTGTGGGAGTTTACACGCATTTCATGTATAGAAGGAGTTTCCTTTTCTTATTATTTTTTCGTTTGCTCAAGCCACTCTTTTAATTTGTCTTCCGGTTGTTCGCCGCTAATACGGCTCACTTCTTTACCATCTTTAAAATGAATGATTGTTGGAGTTCCTTTAATTTTATATTCATCCCAAGGAGCATCTAATTTTTCAATATCCATAACTTTCATATCAACATTCAAGTCTTTAGCCATTGGTACTACGATAGGAGATAGCTTTTGACAATGAACGCAAGATGTTTGATAAAAGTATACTGTTTCTTCTTTTTTCTCTTTTAAATTCTTTTGGAGATCTGAAAGAGAGATTTTATTTGTATAGTAGTCAGGGCCATTTGTCTTACTATCAGTAGCATTATCAATTTTTTGGCTTGTTGAAGCATTTTTTTCTTCCATTTGTGTTACAGCGAAAATTGCTGCAAACAAGGCGATAATAATACCGCCAAATATAAGCATTTTTTTCATTCTTTCATCTCCTTATTTGTTTTTAATTACGATGAAGCTACAAACAGCGATTGTGATAAAGCCGATAAGTGCTAAAAACGGGATTGTCACAAAGCCGAACCAGTTTATGTATTCTCCCGTACAAGGTACGCGGCCGCAAGCTGCCCCAGCAGCTGAAAATGCTGCGATTTTTTGAATTGCATAGTGATATAAAGAAATACAAGCACCAATACTTGCGATTGGTAAAGAATAACTTGCAATGCGATAGTCTTTCTTTACTACAGCGATACCGAGCCATAAAACAAATGGATACATAAAAATACGTTGATACCAACAAAGGACACAAGGCTCAAATTTCATAATTTCGGAAAAGTATAGACTTCCTAATGTAGCAATAAACGAAGCTCCCCATGCAGCAAATAAAGCATACTCTTGCTTTTTTTCTCGTCCCATATTTTATACCTCACTTATAATAGTTACATACTAAATTATAGTATGAAGTGGTAGGGAAAAGAAAGAAAAAATATGTTTATCAATAAAAGTTTTATAAGGAGAAACTTTTATTGATATAAACATTTTAAAAAAGCGCTATTCTCATAAAGAGAATAGCGCTATATTTTACATTTGAATTTGCTCTACTTCTTCTACATGTGACTTTTGGGATGCGTGGTCAATATATTGAAATAGGAGCTGCAATTGTTTATCAACTTCTGGTAGTTCTTTACTGTATTGATAAGCGTGTAAAAAATGCTCAATACGCTTAGAAAATAATTGATCGTTCGTTTGAACCATGAGAACGAGTAATTTATCCCAATTACAGCAATACGTGTAATAGAGAGCTTTATCATAGTCGTTATATGTTTGCACTGTGTACCCTCCTTACCGAGGAGTTATATATAGTGTGTGACAAGTAAGGAGAAATACACTTGAAAGAATTTGTTAAGAAAAAAGGTGAATGAAAAGAGAAAAACGAGGGATTTCCTCGTTTTTATGCTTTTGGCATTGGCGTAGGTGTTGGCTTGCCATAGCCTTCTTTGTATTTATTGTCGATATAGTTACGAATTTCGAGCGTTGATTTTCCTTTTTGTTTCATAGAAGCCGATTCAACCGCGATTTCTAGACAGTTGACACAAGTTGTTGCGTGGGAATCCCAAACAACTTCACCATTCTTTTTAATTTCACGAATAAAGCAGTTTTTATTGTTTTTATGTCCTACACCCTCACCGCAACCGCAGTAACATGGAATCCAATCTAATAGCTCTGCATTTTGTCCAGCGACAGTGTAGATATCTTTCATTTGCGGATCAAGCTTGTCTAGGAAGGTAGGGAGTGTGTCGACTCCTTTTGTCTTTTCTTGAATATCAGCTTGCTGAGTATGTGATGCGTGGTCATGCTCTTCTTTTGATTCAGAAGATTTTTTGTCATTTGTACTAGTACTCCCGCATCCAACAAGAATTAGGCTCAGTACTGCAAGTAAAGAAAATACATACTTTTTCATTCGCTTGTCCCCTTTACAAATGTATTAATCAAATTGTATCAAATATCATGGTGTGTCGGGTGAAGATTTTTTCGACTGATTTTTGAAGCGCCATCGTAGTGAATGGAATAGAAATAAAATTGGGATATAAGCGTATACAATATATAAACCAGCTTGAGACAGTACTGTATTTAATGTATTGATACTTTCACGGTTTGTGAAAAATAAGGATGAAATAAATATAGCTGCAATAATAAATGGAAGTGTAATTTTAAATGGTACGTGAAAAGACCTTTTACTAATGCAACAAGAAGACCAAATTGTTAAACAAAGATTAGGTAAAATAATAAGATACCACATGAAAATAATGATGTACTCAAACCTTTGGATAAAAGGAATCTTTATGATTTTTAGCATTGTTAATGTTGGCCAAATTGTATGATGTAGTTGTCCTTGGCTATAGTACATAAGGGAAACAATGGCTAGTATTACGTATAGAATTGTTGTAAAAGCAATACCACCGTGCGCCCATTTATTTAATGATTTTTCTTTTTTTATAAATGGATAAAAAACAAGAATTGCTTCAAATCCAAGAAATTCTAATGCAGATGATTTCGCTGCAGTTAGAATTTCTAAAGGTGAATGAGTTAGAATTGGGAGAATGTTACGGACATGCGCGTATTTCATTGGGAAAACTAAGAAAAATAGGACGAAAATCGGTATTACGACGCCCCAAAAACATATTCCTGTTACAGAGCGAAAACCACCTTTAATTACGTAGTAAGTCACAAGTAAAAATAATAAAGTTAATTTCCACGGTTTAATTGTAGGGAAGACCCAAACTTGAATGACTTCAATATATGTACGAAGGACAGTAAGGCAAAATAATAGAAGGTATGCAGCAAAGCATACGGACAAAAATGTTCCAATCCACTTTCCGAAACATGTCGTATGAATATTCATTAAATCATTATCTTTTTCTAACATTTTAAGCATGCAAAATAGCACGATATGAGTTGCAATGCCCGCAACAATAAGAGAAATCCAAGAATCATAACCGGCATATTGCGCAATAATCCTTTGGTATCCTAACACACCTACTCCAATTTGAAGGGAGTGTAATAGAAGAAATGTGAAATAAGGGGAAACAGTATGTGTTTTATCTTGTCCAGCCATTACAGCACCTCACTATTCTCCGATACCAGATTGCACGACATTGATTTGCACATGAACAGCAACGTCTACATTAGGGTACATTTCTTGAATTTGTTTTATAGTCCATTTTCTTGAATGACTACGAATTTCTTCTTGTATACCTATCGGATCGATTTCTTTTTCTTGGAATTGTTTTATTAATTCGTTTAAATGCTTCTCAAGCGTTTTTTCTACATGTTTTTTTACGTAAGTTATATTTTCGTGCTTTGCTAAATCGAGCCAGTGGGGAGCATTTTTTATAAGTCCGTTTAACTTTAAGTGGATGTTAACTTTCGGAATGTCACCGTTTTGGGAAAGAGAACAAAAACTTTTCCCGGATAAGTTTTGAGTAGCGATCAATCCTTTATGCTTACCTTGACGTATCGGAACTTCGTAACGACCATTTTTAGTTGGATTAATGAGTAGTTTTAATAAAAAAGATCCTTTTTTATCTGTGTACATAACCACTTTATCCTTTTTTAAAAAAGCAATTCCTTTAATGGAAGCAGACTTGTCTTCATCAACTTTAATATAAGGAAGAAATGGATCGCATCCAGATGAATAAAAGTTATATAAAAAAATATTTAAAGCTGTCCGAGGGATTGTCTCGGTTTCTATATTTTGCTCCAGTAAATCAGATAGATATAGCGATCCATTCGTTTTGACATGTTTAAGTAATTCTTCTGTTGAACCATCTACAAGCGCTAGTTGCACATCTCGGCCAATATTAGGATCACGTTGTAAGTTGTTAATAACATCCCCAATTCCACGTTCACCAAATGATTTTCCAAATAGGACAACACGCATTTGACCTACAGCGATCGTATGTGGTGATTTGGCGTTTAGAAGTGAAGAAATTGTTTCAATTGTATCTGCGGTAGTTGACTGAGTTTCTGGTTTTGATTGAACGCCTTTTGTGTAATCGGGATATAAGATTGTCCCGCGAAATTTTTTATCCTTCGTTATATCAAATCCACCTATATGAATCATTCGCTGTGTGTCTACTATATTCGGTTGTGTACAGCCGGATTGGAAAATTAAAATGATAATGGAAAAGCATAATAAAGTATTTTTCATTTCTCTTCACCATCATGTTTTTCTTTCGCTTTGTTTGGATCATAGCGCCATTTTTTTTTTGGTCTTAGAAAAGAGGCACGTCCTGCAGTTTGACTAAATGGCAAGCGAAAGAGACCTTCTGCCGTTCCTAAACCGCGAAATGGATATAGAGGTAATAGATAAGGTGATCCAAGTGATTTTAAGCGAATTAAATGAGCTAATATGAGTACGAATCCTACAATGAGACCTAAGCCCCCAAATGCACCAGCTAAAAGAATAAGTGGAAATCGTAGTATCCGGATAGTAGAAGACATTTTTACAGTTGGTGTTGTAAAAGAAGCGAGTGCTGATAAAGCAACTGCAATTAATAAAATGGTACTCGTTAAAGCAGCCTGAACAGATGCTTGGCCAATTACAATCCCGCCAACGATGCCGATTGTTTGTCCAACTTTTGTAGGTAATCGTGCTCCAGCTTCACGGAGCAATTCGATTGTGATTTCTAAAAAAAGTGCTTCTAAAATGGGCGGAAAGGGTACATTAGCTCTTGAAAAAATAATCGGACCTAGTAAATCCGCAGGAATCATTTGATAGTGATACGTTAATACAGCTGTATAAATAGCTGATGAAAATAGCGAGAATGCTGCTCCGAAAAAGCGAACCATTCGAAGAAATGAGCCTGCTATCCATGGTAAATAATAATCTTCTGGAGAGACGAAGAAATCGAGTAATGTCGCTGGTCCAGCTAATGCGTAAGGTGAACCGTCTGTTAAAATGACGACTCCTCCATTCAATAATGCATAAACGGAGCGATCTAAACGCTCTGTAGGGAGTAAAACAGGGAAGGGAGAGTTGCTGTTATCACTAATAAACTGTTCAATCATAGTTGCATCGAAAGGAACATCAAAGTCAATGTCTTGTAGGCGCTGCATCGCAGTATTAACGTGCTGCTCATTCGTAATATCTTCGATGTAAGCAACTACGACTTTTGTTTTTGATATAGAACCAACTATAACTTCTTTGAAAACTAATTGTTCTGTGACGATATTTCGCCGAAGTAAGTGTATATTTGTATCGATATTCTCAACAAATCCGACTTTTGGACCGATGACACTATATTCATTTTCAGTATCGTTATATAGCCGTGTACCTAAAACGGAACTTTCAGCACGAATAAGTGCATATTCTGCGATTTGAGAATCATTTTTTAGTTGTATAAGTACATACCCACTTAATAATTTTTCACGAATGTCATCAATAGTAGGGCCAGTGATAATCTCCTCAAGTGTGACGATATTTGCTATATCACTTATATTTTCAATGTGATCTAATTCTCTTTTAATAGGTGTTAAAATGAATCGATTAATGAGGAGTGATTCAGCTGTAGATTTATAATAAAACAAACACAATGTTCCATCGTCTACTACGTTATAAGACACGAAATCACTGGATTCTTTCATAGTGTGGATAAACTCCGGAATAGAACAGAGTGCTTTTTTCTTCTTTTTAGATGATACACGGAACATTTCCTCACCCCTTACACACATCATTTACTTGTGTTAGTTTTTGGGAAAGACGGGAATTTATACTTGAAAATTGAAAGTTCATAAAGTGAAGGCTAATAATCTGGATTTTACGGGCAGCACGACTCCCACCTAACTTCTTTGCTCCAGCCGAATTTTGAGGTGGGAGTTTTACTACCCACAAATAGCGGGATAAAGAAAAGGAAGAGTATTGAATATCTCTTCCTTTTTGACAGGCTAATTTGTTTTCTTTTCTTTAATAGACTTCACTAATTTAATCATTTCTGCCCGTATATCTTCTTTTTTAACATTTAATTTTTCCGCAATTTGTTTAATATCCATCCCATCTTTTTTCATTTTTAGTACATCGTCAAGAGGGGTATTACTTTTTTGAGAGATGATTGTTAACACGGTAAGTTGGCGTAAGCCGATGTTATATTCTTTCATTTTTTGTTTCAGTCCATCTGGTGTGGACTTTTGCATATTTGCTAATTTTTGCAGTAGTGCTTTTTTCGTTTCTTTATTCATATGATGCTTTTTCAATTTACTTGGGTCTACACCGAAATGCTCGGCTGTTTTCTCCCAAGATTTATTTTGCTTATAGTAAGCTAAAACGTCCTTAATTTCTTTTTTACTTATTCTTGCAATGTGGGCAGCTTTCCAAATTTCATGTTTATTATAGCCGAGTTTTTCGAGCGACTGCATTTCTTCTTCTGAAATAGGCTTATGATGGTGCATTGTTACTTCTTTTGGCGTGGCAGCGGAAGCGGAAGCGGAAGCAGGAAAGACAGATATCCCGCACAATAATGCTGCCATAGTCATACTTACTGCGATTTTCTTGTACATATAAACTCCTCCTAGATGGGTAATGTGGAAAACTTACACATATCATTTCCATAAAATGTGAAAAACTTGTGAACAAGTTAAGTTTTTTTATTCACAGTATAAAAAGAAGTTTTTCATGGTTTTCCAACATAAAACATTGATTAATAGTGAAAAACTAGGTTATAATCGAAATTGAAAATCAATATCAATGACGGATTTATACATATAGATAAAAATAAGGGAGAGAAAAATATGACTACATATACTTCCATCGCAAACGTTATTAAAGAAAGACGTTCTGTTCGTACATTTACAGATAAAGCAGTAGAAAAAGAGCTATTAATTGAACTATTAAACGACGCAACATGGGCACCGAATCATAAACACCGTGAACCATGGAATTGTAAATTATACATTGGAGAAGGCCGTCAGAAATTAGTGGACGCAGTACTAAACTCTTTCACAGAAGAAGAAAGAGCGAAACGCGGCAAGATTTTATCTGATCGTTTCTTAAGCACACCTGCACAAATCGTTGTTTACATTAATGAAGATCCGCGTCAAATTCAACGTGACGAAGATTACGCTGCAACATGTGCATTTATGCAAAACTTCCAATTACTTGCTTGGGAACGCGGCTTAGGGTGCGTTTGGAAATCAGGTGGATTAAACTATAATCCACTATTTATAGAAGGAATCGGTTTAACACGAGGCCAGCGCATCATTGGAATTCTTCATATCGGCTATTTCGATAAAGCACCAGAAGGAAAAGCTCGTACACCGATTACGGAGAAGATGGAGATCATTGAAGGTTAATTAGAAAGAGGCATTCTCGTTTTTTTAGAGGGTGTCTTTTTATTATGCAATCAATCCTCATGAAAGCTTGTTCCTCATCATACACTTTCTTAAGGGAAAGTGTAAGGAGGGAAAATAATGAGAGCAAGTGATGATAAAGCACTACAATATGCGATTGCTGAAATTACGGAAATTGCGACTGGATTTGGTCTTGATTTTTATCCGATGCGCTATGAAGTATGTCCAGCGGAAATTATCTATACATTTGGTGCATATGGGATGCCGACGAGGTTTTCGCATTGGAGTTTTGGAAAGCAATTTTTCAGAATGAAATTACAATACGATTTAGGACTTAGTAAAATTTATGAACTCGTTATTAACTCTAATCCATGTTACGCCTTTTTATTAGATACGAATTCTTTAATTCAAAATAAATTAATCGTGGCGCACGTTTTAGCACATTGTGATTTCTTCAAAAATAATATTCGTTTTTCTAATACGAAACGCGATATGGTGGAGAGTATGGCAGCGACAGCAGATCGTGTGAAGGCGTATGAACATAAGTATGGAAGAGAAGAGGTAGAAACATTTTTAGATGCCGTACTTGCCATTCAAGAACATATTGATCCATCGCTTATGCGTCCGAAACTTGCATGGAGTATTGAAGATTTAGAAGAGGATGTAGAAAAGAAAAAGATATCACAGTACGATGATTTATGGAATTTAGATGATCGAAACAAAAAGAGAGAACGACCTAATATGCATAAAAAGAAGAAAATCCCACCGCAGCCAGAAAAAGATTTACTCCTCTTTATTGAAGAATATAGCCGTGAGCTAGAAGAGTGGCAGCGCGACATATTAACGATGATGCGTGAAGAAATGTTATACTTCTGGCCACAGCTTGAAACGAAGATTATGAATGAAGGTTGGGCTTCCTTCTGGCATCAACGCATACTTCGTGAAATGGACTTAACATCTGGTGAAGCAATTGAATTTGCGAAATTAAATGCAGGTGTCGTACAGCCATCAAAAACAAGTATTAATCCATACTACCTCGGTATTAAAATGTTTGAAGATATTGAAGAGCGCTATAACAACCCGACAGAAGAAATGAAACGACGCGGTGTGAAACCTGGTTCTGGTCGTGACAAAATCTTTGAAGTACGGGAAATTGAATGGGATGTATCGTTCCTAAGAAACTATTTAAATAAAAAACTTGTAATGAGAGAAGATATGTACTTATTCCAGCGCCAAGGAAAAGAATATAAAGTAATTGATAAAGAATGGGAGCATGTACGCGATCAACTCGTAAATATGCGCACAAATGGAGGTTTCCCGTACTTAGTAGTAGAAGATGGAGACTACTTAAAGAATGGGGAATTGTACATTAAACATAGCTATGAAGGAATTGAGTTAGATTTAAAATACTTAGAAAAAGTATTACCGTATCTTCATCAGCTATGGGGAAGAACAGTGCATATGGAGTCGATGGTGGAGAGTAAGGGCGTTGTGTTTTCTTATGATGGGAAGATGGTGCATCGGAAGTATGTGTGATGAAAAGAACGGACATAGAATTTCTTGTCCGTTCTTTTTATTTTGAAAATGGTAAATATGCTATTCTTGAAGAAAGGGAGTTACATATAGAAATGGAGCGATTCAAGTGAGCAAAGTAGGGGTATGTCAGGTGGATATTACGCCGCCTTTAGGTATTGATTTTATTGGATACCATAGAGATACAGGAATTAATAATATTGAAGAGCACATTTACGGGACAATCTTTGTATTTGAAAAAGATGAAGTGAAGACTGTATTTATAAGTATTGATAACATTGGAATGTTAGTAGAAGATACGAATATTATTCGTGAACGAGTAGCTAGTGAGCTTCATGTACCATTTGAGCAAATAACTGTCGTTTATACACATACTCATTCTGGTCCGGAAACAGTCGGTGATCATCCTTTAATAAAGTCGTATAAAACGATTTTACTAAATAATGTAGTGCAGGGTGCTATTACTGCGAATAATAATATGCGGTCATGTGAAGTTGGGTGGGATGTTACGACAGGTGATATTGGAGTAAACCGAAGAGAGAGGACACCTGATGGAAAAGCAAAGATGGGCATAAATATAGAGGGTATTGTAGATAAAAGAATTGGTGTTTTAGCAATGAGAAATGCTGAGTCAAAGGAGTTAGCTGGGGTCATTGTATTTTGTACTGCTCATCCGAATGTTTTAAAAGGGGATAGCGATGTATTATCAGCAGATTATCCTGGAATGACGCGAGAGATTCTGGAGAAAATAGTAAACTGTCCTGTTATTATTGTTCAAGGTGCCACTGGAAATGTGAATGCGAAGTATCGTGGTTCACAGGAAGCATTAAAACAAATGGCTTACGTACTCAGTGGACATGTGTTAACGATATTACCAACAGTTACATATAGACCAATTGTAAAGCTAAGAACTATTTCGAGTACGATGCAAATGAAGTTAAAGGATATTCCAGAAATTGAAGAGATAAAAAGAATGGCCCAATTAGCTGAGAAGCAGTGGGGTGTGAATACTGACGAATGGCTTGCTATTGTTTTAGATAAGCATAGGAAAAACATTAGGCACTTAAGTATCGATTTAGAAATTCAATTGTTTCAAATTAATGATGGTATATTCTCTGGAATACCGATGGAACCTTTTTCAGAAACTGTTTTAGAAATGAAAGAGAGTCTTCAAAATGAACTAGCTTTCTTTGGTGGCTATACGAATGGATATATTGGTTACTTACCGACAAAAGAGGAGTATGCATATGGTGGGTATGAAGTGGAATTAAATCCTGTTGTGTATGGGCCGGTTACAAATTTGTTGATGCCGCCAGAGGAGAATACGGCAGAGCTGATCGTGCAGAGAGTTACGGAATTATATAATGTATAAAATATGGGTATCCCATATATTTAAAACAAAATTTAGAGGAATCAATGATTTTAATAAAGCTGTAAAAAACGAATCCACTTTGAAAAAGAATAATCAAAGTGGATTCGTTTTTTATATGGAGTTTTTGTTTACCAAACAGGTCGTATGCTCGATGATAATTTTCCTGTATTTTCTTTAGTAACGAATGTTGTTAAATCCTCTTTAAGCATTTGCATTCGTTCTGCACCTATGTTTGCAATCCATCGTTGTTCTATTTCAGCTACTATTTCTTCTTTTGCTTTCATTACTGCTAAACCACGCTCGGTTAAAACAATAATTTTACCTCTTTTATCAGTAGGATGCGTTTGGCGCGTGACATAACCACTGTTCTCAAGAGAATCTACCATTTTACTTATGGCTTGTTTTGAAACCCCTAAATATTCAGCTAGTTCTATACCGGTTGCTCCATTAGGAAGGATGCGTTTGAACATAAAACCATGCGCTGGCCTAATATCTTCAAATCCCAATTCACTTAATTTGTCGTGTAGTTCAGTAATTAATGTACTGAAGGATAGTGATAAAAGTGAAGTAAGATCTAGTTCGTTAAGTGTTTGATGAGTCATGTATATAACCTCCTTGCTTATAGTCAATTAAATTGACTATAAGTAGAATCTATTGTACTATACAGGATATAGTCAATCAAATTGACTATATAATGGTAATAGAACAAATAATGATTTATCTAAATAAAATCAATGAATTATGGAGGTTTCACATGGTTAATATCGTTAAAATTAGAGGGAGTGTATTTGCACCGTATGCTTTGCTGAAACCTATTCAGGATCCTGCGATGGGAAGAGTGTTTGAATATGCCGGAGATGCACGTGAATTTACACCATACGCTGTGAACACAAAGCGTTCAAGATTAGAACAAGAAGTGGTTGTTGATTTTTATAAAAGAGAAATTTTCACATATGCAGATGCTTGTATCGTTACTGTGAAAATTACAAATCCAGATGGCTCAATTGAGTATCAAAAAGGAGAAACAAGTACAGAAAACATTGCATGTACAAATATTGTATGGAGTGAAGATGAAGTTTCATTTGAAATGAGAGCAAGTGCAAGTAATCCGTTAAACGCGGCAGCACCTGCAGCTGATTATTTTTTGACTATACGAGTTAATGATAGTGGTACTGTGCATGTTGAAGGTTTACATGATGGTTTTCCTTGCTATGAATTTTATAAACAAATCGACTTTGGTTCATTTGAATTAATATATACACATGATTTCAGGAAAACGGATGATACCCCAGCAGCACTAGCTGGAGAAATGGAATATAGCTTTAAAACGAAAATCTAGATATAAATATAGCGCTATTTTTTAGAAGGAAGTAGCAAACGTAAAAGAGAAAGCTATTGGTTCTAGGATTGAAATTGTGGTCTATTTTATTCAATAGTATGCAGTATATAAAATTAGAATTACAGGGGTGTTTCTTATGACGAATATCGTTAAAATTAGAGCCAGTGTATTTATTCCAATGTCTTGGACGGAACCGAGTAAGGATGTACAAACAGGAAGAGTAATCCAATTCGAAGGTGATTCACGTGAATTTACACCACATGCGGTAAATACTATGCGCTCTAGAGTTGAGCAAGAGGTAGTAGTAGATTTTTATAAAGAAGAAGTGTTTTCATATGCAAACACGGGTATTACGACAGAGAAGATTACAAATCCAGATGGTTCTGTGAATAAAAGAACAGGAAAAGCGAGTACTGAAAATATTGTGTGTACTCATATTGCATGGAATTCTGATGGTGTCCAATTCAAAATGAGTGCCAGTGCAAGTAATCCATTAAATATATATGCACCTCCTGTGGATTATTTATTAACTGTATGTGTTAAAAAGGATGGTAGTATCGATATTCAAGGAGAGCATGATGGATTCCCTTGTTATGAATTTTATAAACAAGTAGATTTTGGTTCATTTGAGCAAATTTATACACATGATTTTAGAGAAACTGGTGATACAGCTGAAGCTTTAGGTGGAGAGATGGATTATAGTTTTACAAAGAGATTATAAGAAGTAGGATAATAAAACGGTTGATTCTTTCTTTCGTAAATGAAATGAATTTTTTGTAGTAGATATATTGTATTAGTCATAGTATCCGCCGCCGAGTATTAGCCATCACCAATTGGGCATTTACGGGAAGTTGATCTCCCACCTAACTCCTTTTCTTTACAGCCGAATCCTTGGAAGAACTAAGCTTTTTTAACTCAAAGTAAAGAATGTAAATAATTTCATTGTTTTGTTAAGTAAATGTAATTAATAATGATAATCATTATTAATTACATTTACTTTTAAGAAAAGAAAAATTAGAATTTATAAAGGGGATCCTCAATTGTTCGCTATCATTTATATAGGAGGTAAGTTAAAGTGTATAGCTTTATTTCTATAAGATGTAGATTGGCTCTTTACAGTTTTGGTGTTCTCTTTATCTTTTTTTATATGGTATTTTGGGTGAATCAGAAGGTATATGCAGAAGATGTACCTTGGACATCAGTTTCGAATGAGGGAGAAAGAGTACTTTTTCAAGAACAATCTTTGTATAGTAATGATCTAAGAGGAGAAGATCTTGTTTCGCCTTCGTTTGAAGGGCGTAAACATGGTAGGGAAGATTGGGGATATTTATTGGAAAATACTAAGTTAAATTATTCACCTAATATTCTTACCTATTCTGTTATAGGAATAGATGATCGAATACGGGTCAATGATACAACTTCATATCCGTATAGCGCTATAGTCCATGTAGCAACTCAGTATAATAATGGAGAAATTTATGGGTGTACAGGAGCACTAATTAGTAAAGATACAGTGCTTACAGCTGGACATTGTATTTACAATAAAGAAATTGGTGGATGGGCGACAAATGTTATTGTAACTCCAGGTCGTAATGGAGGACAAGCACCGTATTTACCTTTTAAAGGAACAAAACTTTACTCAGTAAGTGGATGGACTGATAATGGAAATTCAGATTATGATTATGGAACGATTAAATTAAATGGGTCTCCCGGAGATTATACAGGGTGGTTGGGATATAGAACTACCTATGTAGATTCACCAAAAGGTTTACTTGCGGTGATTCCGGGATATCCAGCTGATAAAGTAGGAAATGAACGTTACACAATGTGGAGAGACTATGGTCCAATTGAAGGTGTTAATCCTAGAATTTTAACATATAGGATTGATACTTATGAGGGGCAAAGTGGATCACCTGTATGCCATTATTTTGATACGGGTGTCAGAATAATAGCCATTCATACAAGAGGAAATAAAAATATGAATTCTGGAAATCGGATAACAGACGATGTTTTTAATAATATTAAAAAATGGTCTGAATAAATATAGTAAGTATATTGGGATTTTGTTTTGTATATTGGTCATAATCTTGATGTCTAGTTGTATAGCAAATAATGAGGAGAATGCTAGTAAGGTTGGTAATCCTATAACTTTCTATGTTCAGAATAAAGAGAAACAACCGATAAAAGATTTTGAAATTATGCTTATAAAAGATGAATCACCTGGGCCTAGCAAAGAAATCGTAATTTCGATAGGGGAGACTAATCAAGAAGGAAAATTCATTTGGAAGATTCCCAGAAAAGGGAAGTATATAATTTTACTGCCGAATAATGAGAAAAAGGCGATTGTGATTAATGATAGAAATATAGCTGAATTAATAACGATTAACGTAAATTAATGAATAAGGATAGGCCGAAACCCGCCATATGGTTGATTCGGTCTATTTTTATCTGGTTAGAAAGTATAAATTATAGGCTTAAAATTAAAAACTTTACAATATACCCTAAAGGGTATATGATATTATACAAAGTTACAAAGTAATGTATAATATAGTTATAATTACGGAGGTGGTCTACAGTGGAATATAATCAAGATATGAAAAATAGATTGAAACGTATTGAAGGTCAAGTTCGTGGTGTGCTTCGCATGATGGAAGAGGGAAAAGATTGCCGAGATGTTATTACACAGTTAACTGCATCCCGTTCTGCACTTGATCGTACAATTGGACTCGTTGTTGGAACAAATTTAGAGCAATGTTTGCGCGAGCAGTTTGAGACAGGTAATGGCTCAAATGAAGAGTTAATTAAAGAAGCTGTTCAATTACTTGTAAAAAGCCGATAATCTGTCAAACGTATGTGTTGACAGATTTTTAAAAACATCTCATTATACCCATACAGGTATATGTATAATGATTAGGGAGGAAATGATTATGAGTATAAAAGTGGATATGAGTTTAGATTGTAAAGGTTTGGCCTGCCCGATGCCGATTGTGAAGACGAAGAAGGCGATGGAAAGTCTCGCATCAGGGCAAGTGATTGAAGTTCAGGCAACAGATAAAGGGTCTACTGTAGATATACAAAGTTGGGCGAGCAAAGTAGGTCATCAATATATCGGTACGAAACACGAAGGCGATTTATTGATGCATTACGTTAGAAAAGCACATGAACATGAAATGAATGAAATAGTGAAATATCCTCATACAATTACGAATTCGGAATTGGAAGAGATATTATTAAGTGGTGAAGAGTGTATTATATTAGATGTTCGTGAAGCGGCGGAATTCGCTTTTGGTCATATTCCATCGGCTATTTCAGTTCCATTAGGCGAACTGGGCAGTGCAGCGTTAGATCAGACGAAGCAAATTTATGTTGTTTGCCGAACTGGTAACCGTAGTGATATAGCGTGCCAAATGTTGAAAGAGAAAGGTTATTCAAATGTGAAGAATGTCATTCCAGGTATGTTAGAGTGGCAAGGGAATGTGGGGAAATAAAATTTTTTAAATAAAAACATACCTATGGGGGTAATTGGATGAGTGTTAAGATATTACAAGCAAAAGAGGTTGCCGAGAAAGTTTTATTCGGAGAGTTGTTTATTTTAGACGTTCGGAATGAAACGGACTATGAAGATTGGAAAATTGAAGGGAAACAAGTTTCTTCTATAAATAAACCGTATTTTGACTTATTAGATGGTGTAGATCATATTGTAGATGAATTGCCGAGGGAGAAAGAAATTTTAGTCGTATGTGCGAAAGAAGGTTCTTCGCAGTTTGTCGCAGAGCAATTGTTACATGCCGGATTCAATGATGTTTATTATTTAGCTGGTGGTATGAAAGCTTGGAGTGAATATGTAAAGCCGTTAAAAGTAGGAGATGTACAGGGCGGAGGAAGTGTATATCAATTTAACCGTCTTGGAAAAGGCTGTTTATCTTATATGATCGTCTCAAACGGTGAAGCAGCAGTTATTGATGCAGTCAGAACGGTTGAAGCATATGAAGATTTTGCGGAAGAGTATGGTGTTACTATTACGAATGTCATGGATACACATTTACATGCAGACCATATTTCTGGAGGACGTAGGTTAGCTGAAAAAGTAGGTGGTACGTATTGGTTACCTCCAAAAGATGCGGAGGAAGTCGTTTTCTCATATAAACCGCTTGTTGAAGGATCTGTTATTACGGTGGGGGGTACCAAAATTGAAATTGACGCATTATACTCACCGGGGCATACGATTGGAAGTACATCATTTATTGTAGATGATTCCTATTTATTATCAGGCGATATTTTATTTGTAGATTCAATCGGGCGTCCAGATCTTGCTGGGAAGGCTGAAGATTGGGTGAGTGATTTACGAAATACGTTATATAAACTTTATAAGGAACTGTCTCAAGATTTAATTGTTTTACCGGCTCATTATTCAAAAATAAGTGAAATGGACGACAGAGGCATTGTGAGTGCGCATTTACAAGATTTATTTAAGGAGAATGTAGGGTTAAATATTGTTGATGAGGGAGAGTTTCGTAAAACTGTGACAGAGAACTTACCGCCTCAGCCGAATGCTTATGAAGAAATTCGTCAAACGAATATGGGTAAGATTTATCCGAGTGTGGAAGAAGAGCGTGAAATGGAGATTGGCCCAAATCGTTGTGCAGTTCATGATTCATTATAAAATAACAAACTGGAGGAATAGATGATGAATGTAAAACAAGTATTAGATGCGAAGGGTTTAGCATGTCCAATGCCGATTGTAAGAACGAAGAGAGCGATGGATGCTTTACAATCTGGAGAAGTGTTAGAAGTACATGTAACGGATAAAGGATCAGTAAAAGATATTCCAGCATGGTCAAAAACAGGCGGTCATGAAATAGTAAAGCATAATATAGAAGACGATGTGCTGAAGTTTTGGATTAAGAAGGCGTAGTGAAGAACTAGTTTTGTAAAGGCGGAGAGGTTGTTTTTATGAATACAATATTAAGTACGCTTTTCATTGTAATTGCTGCATGGCTTGTTATTTCACGTTTTTTACCGGTGAAAGGTGTTCAAAATATAAATGGAAAAGAATTAAAGAGTATAGTGGGGAAAAAGGGAAAACAATTTATCGATGTTCGTACAGCTGGAGAATATAGAGGAAATCATATGAAAGGATTTCAGAATATCCCACTAAATGAGTTAGCTAGTAAAGTAAATGAGTTAGATAAAAATAAGGAAGTAATTGTTATTTGTCAGAGTGGGATGAGAAGTAAGCAAGCAGCAAAAGTATTAAAGAAATTAGGATTTCAGCGCATTATAAATGTTTCAGGCGGTATGAACGTTTTGTAAGGGGAAAAGTAGCATTAGGTGTAGCTAGATGATTTGAGCCTTTTTACAAATTTTAAAATACCCCTATAGGTAATTAGGAGGAGAACAACATGGAACAACAGAAGAAAACAACAATCGTTTTATTTAGCGGAGATTATGATAAAGCAATGGTTGCTTATATTATTGCAAATGGTTCAGCGGCGTACGATCATGAAGTGACTATTTTTCATACTTTCTGGGGTTTAAATGCCCTTAGGAAAGATGAGCATGTGAAAGTAAAGAAAACGTTTATAGAGAAAGTGTTTGGAAAAATGATGCCGCGCGGCGCTGATAAGATGGGATTATCAAAAATGAATTTTGCTGGTATGGGGCCAAAGATGATTAAAGGCATTATGAAGAAGCATAATGCGATGCCTTTGCCAGATTTAATTGATATGGCGAAAGAACAGGGAGTTAAGCTTGTAGCTTGTCAAATGACAGTAGATTTATTAGGGTTAAAAGAGGAAGAGATTATGGAAGGGGTAGAGTTTGCAGGAGTAGGTGCATATTTAGCAGATGCTTCGGATGGGAATGTGAATTTATTTATTTAAATCACCTTCTTTTTAGAAGGCGGGGGATACAATATGAGTTTAACAGTACTACTTTTTATTATTGGGTTTATAGGCTCGTTTATTTCAGGAATGGTTGGGATTGGCGGTGCAATTATTAATTATCCGATGATCTTATACATTCCAGTATTGCTAGGATTTGCTGGATATACATCACATGAAGTGAGTGGTATTACAGCGATTCAAGTGTTTTTTGCAACTTTTGCAGGCGCGTGGGCGTACAGGAAAAGTAACGATATGGATAAAACTTTAGTTGTGTATATGGGAGCTAGTATATTAATAGGAAGCTTTGTAGGTAGCTTTAGTGCGAATCTATTAAATGAGCATGCTGTAAACGTTGTTTACACATTACTAGCTACTATTGCGGCTATTATGATGTTTATACCGAAGCGAAGCAATCGTAAGGGGACAGAAGGAATTACGTACAATAAGTGGCTCGCTAGTTTGCTAGCGTTTATTGTAGGAAGTGTTTCCGGCATTATTGGGGCTGGTGGTGCATTTCTTTTAGTACCGATTATGCTAGTTGTTTTAAAACTACCGATACGTACAACAATAGCAACATCTATCGCTATTACTTTTATTTCCTCGATAGGAATTACTACTGGGAAAGTGATTACTGGACAAATAGTTGTTATTCCGGCTCTTATCGTTGCGATAGCAAGTTTATTTGCCGCTCCTCTTGGAGTGAGAGTAGGGAAGAGAGTGAATCAAAAAGTTTTGCAATACGTATTGTCTACTTTAATTGTAGGAACCGCGATAAAGATGTGGGTTGATATGATATCGAAATAAAAAGATGGTGCTCTTGTAGCACCATCTTTTTATTTACGCCCAAATAACTTTCATTAAGTTCTTATATTCATCGTTTGCCAGTTTATATAGCATTCTCGTATGTTCAAAGACAAGTGCGGGATTAAAGTTTGGTTCTGAGAATGCAAGAGATGTTGAAATATCAATTGCATTTTGTTTGTTTAGCGTGAATTTTGCAAATCGATAAGATGTGTTTAATTCATTGATGACATGTAAAATATCATTTGTTGATGTTGAATCAGGTACAAGAGCAACATTGAAGCAGTATATATCCACAGCAGGATGTTCGCTTTGGAAAGCAGCGATAAGTTGAATTTTTGCGCCAGCTTCTGTTTCTAATCCTACTGAAAAATGTACCGAACCATCATTTTCATCTATATTTTCTTCCATGTATATATCGTTTGATTTTAAGTACTCTTTAAAATCTGAAATGTTATGTTTTACTGCAGCTTTCATATGCGTGGGCCCCCTGATAATTGGAATAGATTACTACTATTTATTATAATTTAAAAATATTAAAAAAGATAGTTGGAAAGTTCTGATTTTTTATTTTGAAAGCATTAAAAAGAAGCAGTGCTCTACCTCCATAGAGCACTGCTTCACTTTATTCATTGTCATTAGACGATGTTTCTGTATCTTCACTGTTATTCTTATTTTGAGTTTCATCGTTACTTGATTCGCGTTCACTCGTATTTTCAGACGTAGATGCTTTTGTTTTCTCTGAGCTTGTTTTTTTCGAATCAGAATCAGATTTTGTATAGGCAGGTAGTCCAAGGTGACTACGAAGTTCGTTTGTAACATTAGCTAATTCTTTTTTATCTGGATTGTAGTAGTAAGTTCGACCACCACCAGCTGACTTACTACATGTATCATCACCTTTTGCCATGTAACAATCTTCACCTTGAAGTTGTAATTTCTCAATTTCCGAATCCGATCCATATTTATAGAATGAAAGCATGTCATCGAATGTTAAGTTTGTAACGAATTGTCCGTTAATATCATCAATGATGTTTCCAACTTTTGTTACGGATCCAGCGCTTGTTAGTTTCTTTAAAATTGCTTCAATAACAAGTTGCTGACGTTGTCCACGCATCGCATCACTATCAATGTGCCTTGTTCTAGCAAGAGCAAGAGCTTCTTCACTATTTAACTTTTGAACACCTTTTTTCAGGTGAATTGCTTCGGCGTTATCATTACTATCTTGTTCAGTAAACTCAACTGGTACGTCAACTTCAATGCCGCCTAAATCATCAACGATTTTCATGAATGATTTAAAGTTGAATTTTACAAAGTAATCGACGGGAACATTCATTAATTTTTCAACTGCATCAATACTAGCTTGTGGTCCACCATCTTTTCCGTTTTTAGTAGAACCGAATGCATGAGCGTGTGTAATTTTATCTTTTTTCTTTTCTACTGGAATATAAGTATACGTGTCACGTGGAATACTTAATAGCTTTACAGTTTTGCTATCTTTATTAAACGTTGCAAGTAATAGTGCATCCGTTCTTATAGCTTCACCATATTCTTTCCCACGGACATCGCTTTCATCAACACCCATTATTAAGACAGAGACGTTATTTGTAATAGGTTTTACAGCTTTAGCACGTAAATCAGACTTATCACCGCGTGCTAAATCGTGAGCGGCGTTTCGAACAGCAGAAGATGCTTTATTTACTAAAAACCATGTATAACCGCCACCTATTATTAAAACTAATAGAATAACGCTTATAATAATTTTTGTTTTTTTCTTACTATTTTTCGGTTTAGTTCGTGTATTTTCTTGTAAAGATGGGTTTTGCTCCATTTCTTGTACTCCTTCATTTGGATTGAAATACGACACTCATATCCACTTATTATAATGAAATTTAGCGAAAAAAAACATTACAAATCATTTACATTTCGTAAAAATTCAATTTATTTATAAAAAGTTAGATTTTCTATATTTTATTTTTGAGATGTAGAATAAGTATAAGTTGTTTTAGTAGAAATGAAAATATGTAATGTGAGAAAGTGATAGAGAAGTAAGATTTGTTGAAATATAGCCAAGAAGATGTGATTAGCTGTATATGTACTTCTTATATAATAAAGAAGGATTTTACGGATGAAGGAGAGAGCGTAATGAATTATACACCATTCCGAGCAATTGTCGTGAAAGAAAAGGAAAATAATCAATTTGAAAGAAAGCTTGTTGAGAGAGAAGTAAATGGTTTACCTGAAGGAGACGTATTAATACGTGTTCATTATTCTTCATTAAATTATAAAGATGCCCTTTCAGCTACTGGTAATAAAGGTGTAACGAGAACATATCCTCATACACCTGGCATAGATGCAGCAGGAGAGGTAGTTAGTAGTGAAAATAACGCCTTTCAGGAAGGCGATCAAGTTATTGTAACTGGATATGATTTAGGTATGAATACTTCTGGTGGTTTCGGAGAATATATTCGCGTGCCATCATCTTGGGTTGTTCCTTTACCGAAAGAAATGTCTTTGAAGGAAAGTATGATGTACGGGACAGCCGGTTTTACAGCTGCCTTATCGGTATATAAGCTCATTAGAGCGGGAATTACGCCTAGTATGGGAGATGTTTTAGTAACGGGTGCTACGGGCGGAGTAGGCAGTGTAGCAGTTAGTATTTTAGGGAAGCTAGGATATAGCGTAGTAGGGGCAACAGGGAAAATGGAAGAGAAAGAGATGCTGCTACGTTTAGGTGCAAGAAAGATGATTCGCCGCGAGGAGTTGAGTGATGAATCAGGAAGACCGATGCTTAAAGGAATATACGCTGGGGTTGTCGATACCGTAGGCGGAAGCATGTTAGAAAGTTCTTTAAAGGTAGTTAAGTATGGAGGCTGTGTAACAACGTGTGGGAACGTAGCAGGGCACGAATTAAATACAACTGTATACCCATTCATATTACGAGGGATTAGCCTTTTAGGAATAGATTCAGTTCAATGTCCAGTAGATATGAGAAGAGAAGTGTGGGCATTGCTAGCAGGTGAGTGGAAAAATTCAGAGCTATTATCTTATACAGAAGAATGTACATTAAAAGAATTAGATGAGAAGTTTACACTTATACTGCAAGGAAAGTTAAAAGGAAGAACGGTTGTAAAGATGAAATGAAAAAAGAGACGCTTACATTAGCGTCTCTTTTTCTAATTATAATGATTGTTTTACTGCTAGTTTACCTTGCTCGCCTAAAACACCATCAGCAATATTTACAGCGTGATCACCGATACGCTCTAAGTTACTTACCATATCAACGAAGATGATACTTGCATCACCTGAACAGCTACGTTCGTTCAGACGTAATACGTGACGTTTACGTAGAACACGTTCCATTTGGTCGATTTTACGTTCTTTTGCAATAACCGTTTGTGCTAGTTCAGTATCGAAGTTTGTTAAAGCATTGATTGCATCTTGTAATGTTGAAATTGTTAATTCAAGCATTTCATTTAATTCAGCTAGTGCTTCATCTGATAGTGAAACGCGGTTTGAAATTTGGAAATCTACAAGTTCTACAAGGTTTTCTACATGATCACCGACACGTTCAATATCTCCAACAACACCTGCTAAAACTGAATGTTTTTCAGAGTCTGTAGGTGAAAGTGGTTTTTCTGATAGTAAAACTAAATACTCGATAATTTTTTTATCTAAATTGTTAATAGCTCCTTCTAATTGAGTAGCCATGTTAGCGTGTTTTTTGTCTTGTGTATTTAAAAATTGATTAGCTTCTTTTAGTCCATCTAATGAAAACTCAGCCATACGAATAATTTCTTTTTGAGCTTCTGTTAAAGCAATCGCTGGAGATTGCTCAATAAAGATTGGATTTAAATGCTGTGGTTTGAAGTTAATAGATGCATCTTCACCACGAATAAGTTTTGTTACAATCCATGCTAATACTGCAATGAATGGGAACTGAATGATTGTATTCGTTACGTTAAACGTCCCGTGTGCAAATGCAATTGTCATTTCTGGATTTAAGTTTAATGACGTTTGGAAATATTGAATTAAACTTGTAAATGGTATTAATATAATCGTAAAGATAATGGTACCGATAATATTAAAGATAACGTGAACTAATGCTGCACGTCTTGCTGCAATTGAAGTACCGATTGCTGCTAATACGGCTGTAATTGTCGTACCGATGTTATCACCGAACAATACAGGAAGAGCAGCTTGTAAATCAATAGCACCTTGACCGAATAGTTCTTGTAAAATACCGATTGTCGCACTTGAACTTTGTACAATTAAAGTGAAGACTGTACCAACAACAATTCCTAAAATTGGATTATCACTCATGCTAACCATTAATTCTTGGAATGACTCTAAAGAACGAAGAGGCTTCATACCTGCGCTCATTAATTCTAAACCGAAGAATAACATACCAAACCCAAATACGACTTGACCTAAAGACTGTACTTTTTTATTTTTAAAGAAGAATAGTAAGATTGCTCCAACTGCCATAACTGGGAGAGCGTATTCTCCGATTTTAATCCCGATAATAAATGCAGTAACTGTCGTTCCGATGTTCGCACCCATAATAACACCGATTGCTTGTCTTAATGTCATAAATCCAGCACTTACAAGTCCGACTGTTAAAGCGGTTGTTCCTGAACTTGATTGAATTAATACTGTAACTAACATACCTGCTAGTACACCCATAAGAGGGTTTGTTGTAAAACGATCTAGAATATCGCGAAGACGATCTCCAGCTGCTTGTTGCAGTCCATCGCCCATGTATTTAATCCCGAATAAGAAAATACCTAATCCACCAATGAACTGGAAGATCATATCTTGAATATTGTATTCCACGCATTCCACTCCTTAAATTTCATGTACGATGTAATTATTAACTAAACCTTGAGGCACTGTAAACGATTTATCAGTAAAATTTACACTAAATTTACAAAGGGATAAAAAGTTTACAAATCTTTAAAGAAACACCTGGTTTTAATTGGTTTTCAACTTTTGTAAATGGTATTTTTGTAAAGGAGTCACACTTTTTAGAATAATATTTTTCGATTACATATGAAAAAAAGCGTCTGCGAGTTCATCGTATATTTTTTGATGAAAGTTAAAAAAATATGTAGGGAAATGCCTGTAGTTTTATACCATCGAAAAATGGGGAATGTTTAACGTGTATTGATTAGTATGAGGTTATTGTGGGATGAAAAAAGCCACTGAATTATCCAGCAGCTTTTTCTGTATTTTTATCTCTATGCTTTTGTTTTCTTATACTTGTAATATAAATGAACAAGAAAGCAATAAGTAATAAAGAGGAATATCGATATACAGTTGCGTAGTTGGTAAAGTGTGCAATGAATCCAAAAATAATCGCTCCAGCACCAATTCCAAGATCAAATGCTGAGAAGAATGTTGCTGTTGCTACTCCTCTCCGGTGCGGTGCTACTCGGTCAATCATCCATGCTTGTAGTGCCGGTTGAATTGCTCCGAAACCACTGCCGTAGCAAGCTGCGGCAATAATTAAACTCGGAATTGTAGTTGTATACGACAGCAAGATAATACCTGTAAACGTAATAATAACACCTGGAATGATGACGAATGTATGACCTTTCGTATCATATAATCTTCCAGAAAACGGACGAGTTACAGCGATTGCAAGTGCGTTAAATAAAAAGAAGAGACTGATATCAGCAATCCCGACTTCTGTAGCAAATAATGTAATAAAGCTCCCAATTCCCCCGTACATTAATGTAATACATAATATTAATAGTGAAGGAAGTAAAGCTTTACGCTCAATAAATCCATCGAGAAAGGTACCAGATGTTTGCTGTGGTGGTTGCGGCGATTTTTTGATTTGAAGTAGTTTCGTTAATATTAATGAAACTATTGTGCATGAAAGTGCACATAAAAAAAGAATCGTGAAGTTATATGCTTGCATAAGCCAAAGTCCAATAAGCGGACCGAGCGCCATGGCAATAGTTCCAGAAAGACCGAAGTATCCCATGCCTTCACCGCGGCGAGCTTGCGGAATTAAATCTGAAACGACAGTTCCGTATGTAGTCGTTGTAATACCAAAACCAGCTCCGTGTAAAATTCGAACGGCAAGCAATAGGAAAACGGTTGAAGCGAAAAGGTAACTGCCCATAGCGAGTAAACAAATAGCGGTACCGATCATTAAAATGATTTTTTTGTTGAATTTCTGCAAGGCATTTCCAGTTAGCGGCCTAATAAAAAGTGCTGCAACGGTAAACATGCCGACAACGAATCCGATATTTGAACTTGTGCCTCCAATTTCTTTCACATAAACAGGTAAAGTTGGAATTAACATTTGAAATCCTAAAAACATACATAAGTTTGCTAGAATTAGCGCAATAAACTCTTTTGTCCATAACGGTTCTCGTTTTACGAGTACTGCCTCTCCCATATATTCATCCCCTATATAAAAGTTTTCCCGCGTTAACGGGCAGTAAGACTCTCACCTCAAAATTTGGTTGGAGCAAAGAAGTTAGGTGGGAGCCATGCTGTCCGTTAACGCCCGATTGGTGAAGGCTAATAATCAATGGGGGATGAACAATACCCCCACTGATTAAAGTTTCACTTTATCTCTGTTCTTTCGAGTATATGTATTGGTCAACATAACAGTCAAGGAAGGTGTCTTGAAAGCGGATAACAATTTTTTAGGTAAAAAACTGACAAATTTGTGTAAAAGCTACACAACTATGAAAAAAAGATGTAAAGTATAGATGTGTAGACTAGTAGTTGTTATGAATGATAGAAATTGTTTTTTCTTTAAAGAAAGCGGATTCAAATTGTAGTGGAAGAAAAGGGGATACATACTTTTTCGCTACGTATATTTGAAAAGGTTTACAATATGATGAAGAAAGAGGCGTGTACATATGAGACGATTAGGTATTTCTATTTATCCAGAACATTCGACAGTAGAGAAAGATAAAGAGTATGTAACATTAGCGAGTAAATACGGATTTACACGTGTATTCACATGTTTATTATCTGTAGATGGCGAAAAAGAGAAAATTATAGAAGAGTTTAAAGAAACGATCTCTCATGCAAATGCATTAGGGTTCCAAGTATTAGTTGATATTAGTCCGTCTGTCTTTACACAATTAGGTATTTCATATAATGATTTATCGTTCTTCCATGAGTTAGGAGCGTACGGTATCCGTTTAGATGTTGGATTCTCTGGTTTAGAAGAATCGATTATGACTTACAATCCATACGGCTTAAAAATTGAAATTAATATGAGTAACGGTACGAAATATGTAGATAACATTATGAGCCATAGACCAAATCGTGAAAATTTAATTGGTTGCCATAATTTTTATCCACATCGTTATTCAGGATTATCATACGATCATTTCATTAAATGCTCGAAACAATTTAAAGATTACGGTATGAGAACGGCTGCTTTTATTTCATCATTTGATGCAACATACGGACCTTGGCCAGTAACAGAAGGGTTATGTACGTTAGAGCAGCATCGCGAATTACCGATGACAACACAGGCGAAGCATTTGTTTGCAACAGAATTAATTGATGATGTTATTATTGCGAATGCTTATGCTTCAGAAGAAGAATTACAAGCACTAGGTGCGTTAAATAAAGAGAAACAAACATTTGATATAGAACTATACGATACAACAACAGATTTAGAAAGAATTATCGTATTAGAAGAACCTCATTTTTATCGCGGGGATGTATCTGAATATATGATTCGTTCTACACAAAGTCGTGTGAAATATAAAAAAGAAGAGTTTAAACCGCATAATACGCGTGAAATTAAGCGTGGCGATCTTTTAATTGATAATGAGAAATATGGCCAATATAAAGGTGAATTGCAAATTGCTTTAAAAGATATGGTGAATACAGGAAAAACAAATGTAGTCGGCCGAATTATAGAGGAAGAAATCTTCTTATTAGATTATTTACAAGCTTGGGATAAGTTTGGATTTACGCTAAAGAAATAATGAACGCGGGATAAAAGGGAAAAAACTACTGATTTCAGTGGCTTTTTCCCTTTTATATAAAGAGCGAGAGGAAGAGCTATGACAAAAGTGCATCAGCGATTAATTTCCATTTTAGAGGAGTTTTTAGAAGAGAAATCGATGCTAAATCGAGCTTTTTTAGCGAGCCGTTTACACGTATCAACGAAGACGATTCAAAAGGATATAAAATTATTAAATGATATATTGGAAGAACACGGAGCGAAAATTGAATCACAAAGAGGGAATGGGTACGAACTAGAAATTATACAAACTAAGAAGTTTGAAGATTTTTGCGTAAATGTATTTCAAAAACAGACAGAAAAGATTCCAACTTCTTATGAAGAAAGAGTAGCTTATATTTTACACCGTATTTTAACGACAGATGGGTATGTGAAGCTTTCACAGCTAGCGGAAGAGATTTATGTGAGTAAATCTACTGTAAATTTAATTATGAAAGATGTTACAGATATTTGTAGTCGCTATGAGTTACAAATTGAAAAAAGACCATATTATGGTATACGTATTGTAGGAGAAGAATTTAATATTCGTTCTTGTTTATCACAATATGGTTTGCCGCGTTATGACCATACTCCGTTTCATGAGAACTATGAGCAGACGGACACATATTTATCGTTACCCCATATTTCTCTCATCCGCTCAGTTATACTAAAGTATATCGAGGGAGGAACGATATATTTATCAGATATAGAAATTGATAATTTATCAATTCATATTGCGATTGCTTTAAAGAGATGCAGGGATGATCATTACATTCAAGCACTGCATGTAGAGGAATCTGAACTTATAATAAAGAAAGAATATAAAATTGCGAAACAGATTTTAGGGAATTTAGGGGAAGAGCTAAAACTTCAATTTCCAGAAGAAGAAATTTTATATGTGACGATGCATTTATTAAGTACTGCTGTTACAGCGAGAGATCGCTATGAAAATGTGGAAGAGCTATTAGGGAAAGACGTATATGCATTCATGCAGCATATTCTTTTCAAAGTAGCGGAAGAACGGAATCTTACTTTTTATTACGATGAAGAATTATTATTTGGTTTTGGTGTTCATTTAAAAACGTTATTAAATCGTTTGAAATATAAGTTAAATACGCGAAATCCTCTTTTGGCAGAAGTGAAAAAAAATTATCCATATGCTTTTGAAATTGCAGTTCTCGTTGGAGATATAATTGGTGAATATACGGGTGAATCCATTCCAGAGAGTGAGATTGGTTATATTGCCATTCACTTTGGTGGGGCGATGAGCCGCTTGCAGGAAAATAACCAAAAGAAAAGATGTTTATTAGTTTGTGCAACTGGTCAAGGGAGTGCACAACTACTGAAATATAAAATTCTATCACATTTCCGAGATAAACTAGAGATTGTAGGTATTACAGGGTACTATCAATTGAAAGTGGAAGATCTTTATAAAGATAAAATAGATTGTATTATTAGTACGATTCATATACCGAGTGGTTTGCCTGTTCCGGTTATAAAGGTAAACTCAATATTTGATGATAAAGAGATTAAATCAATTGGTAAGCAGTTATTTACACATGTGAATGATAGTATCCAGCAATATATTAAGGAAGATTTGATCTTCTTAAATCGTAGTGCTTCTACGAAAGAAGAGGTTATCCAGTTTTTATGTGAGAAAGCTGCTGAGAAAAACTATGTACCCGCAAACTTTTATGCTTCTATTATGGAGAGAGAGAACACATCTCCTACAGCGGTTGGAAACTTAGTGGCAATTCCGCATCCGATGCAATTATTAAGCGATACGACATTTTTGATGTTTTGTACACTCGATAAGGCGATTGACTGGGGAGATAAAAAAGTACAAGTTATTATTATATTTAGTGTGAAGCGCAATAATAATGAAGATTTACAAAAGCTTTATGATTTTTTATTTGATATTATGTCTAGTCAAACTATAATAGAAAAATTGCATCAGGCTCAAGCTGTTGATGATTTTCAAGAAATCTTACTATCATTATGAAAAAGTATATTAAAACTTCCGTTACACAACGGAAGTTTTTTATGTTTAATTGTATGCGTTTTCATAATAAGATAAAAATATAGAAAAAACATAACTTGGGGGAATTTTAAATGACTGATATGCAAACTCCATTTGCGTTAATTTTACATGGTGGCAACGCGAGAAGCGCGGCGCTTGAAGCAATTGCTTTTGCAAGACAAGGAGATTTTGAGAATGCGAGTGAAAAGATGACACTTGCTAGTGAGGAAATATCATCCGCTCATCGTATTCAAACGGATTTAATTCAAGAAGAAGCAAGAGGAAATCATGCAGAAATAAGTTTATTATTAGTGCATGCACAAGATCATTTAATGAATGCCATTACAGTGAAAGAACTTGCTGAAGAATTTATTACTCTTCATAAACGAGTGGAAGAGAAAGTGACAGTATAAGATGTACATTTTATTATGTTGCGCGGCAGGTATGTCAACGAGTATGGTTGTAAGAAAAATGCAAGAAGAGGCAAAGAAACAAGGGAAGGATTATAAAATTAAAGCAGTTGATTCAGAACTTGTGAAACTGGAAATAAAAAATGCTGATGTTGTTTTAATTGGACCACAGGTGAAGTATTTGTTTCCAGCAGTAGAGTTTCTTGCGAAATCATACGATATACCAGTTGCAATTATAGAACAACGAGATTATGGCATGTGTGATGGTTTGAAAGTACTTAAGCAAGCTGAACAATTAGTTTTAGCGTAATTATATTTTTTTAAATATAAACATTATAATGTTATAACTTTTAAATTTCGCCACATTGAACATAGGGAGGGTTATCGATGAATGGTTTTATGAGTTTTATGGAACAGAAGATTATGCCGACAACGCAAAAGATTGCGGGGCAACGACATTTATTAGCAATTCGAAATGGAGTTATTTCTACATTACCGTTAACGATTGTCGGGTCATTTTTCGTTATCTTTTTAAACTTACCAATTGATGCATATATGGAGTGGATTGCACCGTTTCGCCATATTTTAGATATTCCATTCCGATTTACAGTAGGATTAATGGCATTATACGCAGCATTTGGGGTAGGGGCTTCACTCGCGAACTTTTATCAGCTCAATCAATTAAGTGCAGGATTATTATCTGTACTCGCCTTTTTACTAGCATCAGTTGAACCAATTCAAATAACAAAAGCTGTACCAGGTGTTATTGATGCAGGTAGATATATTTCAGTAGGAACATTAAGTGCAACTTCTTTATTCGGAGCAATTGTTACAGCATTAATTGCAGTAGAAATTTATCACTTTATGATTAAGCATAATATTTCGATTAAATTACCAGATAGTGTACCACCAGCAGTTGCAAACTCGTTTGCAGCATTAATTCCAACTTTAGTAGTTATTCTTTTATTCTGGGGTATTCGTTACGGTTTGAAATTTGATGTAAACACAACAATCACATATTTAATCGCACCATTAAAATCAGTATTAGTAGGAAATAATTTATTCGGTGGTTTATTAACAGTATTCCTAATTGTATTCTTCTGGTCGTTCGGTATACATGGCCCAGCGATTTTAGGACCAATCATTCGTCCGATGTGGGATTCAGCAATTCTTGAAAATATGGAAGTATTTACGGCTACAGGAAATGCACATCAGTTACCAAACTTATTTACAGAGCAATTTATTCAATGGTTCGTATGGATCGGTGGATCAGGCTCAACGTTAGCTTTAGTTATTATGTTTATGTTCTCTAAATCTAAGTTCTTAAAAGAGTTAGGTAGATTATCATTCGTACCAGGATTATTCAATATTAACGAGCCAATTATTTTCGGGGCACCAATTGTAATGAATCCAATCTTAATTATTCCGTTCGTTATTACACCGTTAGTTACAACGACGGTATCATATTTCGCAGTTGTTTCAGGTATGATTCCGCTCATGATGGCGAAGCTGCCATTTACGATGTTAGCGCCAATTGCAGCGATTATTAGTACGGACTGGACAATTATGGCCGGTGTACTTGTACTTGTTAACTTTGTTATCTCATTCGTTATTTACTATCCATTCTTCAAAATGTATGAGAAACAACAATTAGCAGGAGAGGAGAAAACAGAATGCTCGGAGCAATTATCATCTTAATTACATTCGTGGCGGGGCAGTGTATTGCACATTATTCAAAGTGGGTACAAAGTAAATCGCTATTAGTTTTACTACTTGTGTCGATATTATTTATTGGATGTTCAATGGGAGCTTATGTGGCATTTAGTTTAGAATCACCGTACTTTATCATCGTACCAACGATTTTATGTGCAACATGTTTATCTGCAAAATATAGATTTACGAGCATGGCATTAATACAACGTGTGAAGGAGATGCAAAAGCATGGAGCGTAAATTAGGAATTTCACTTTATCCAGAGCATTCAACGAAAGAACAAGATATGGCATACATTTCGGCAGCGGCACGCCACGGTTTCTCAAGAATATTCACATGTTTACTGTCTGTTAATCGTCCAAAAGAGGAAATTGTAGCTGAATTTAAAGAAATTATTGGGCATGCAAAAGAGTATAATATGGAAGTTATTTTAGATGTAGCTCCGGCTGTATTCGATCAACTTGGTATTAGTTATAGTGATCTATCATTCTTTGCAGAGTTAGGTGCAGATGGAATTCGTTTAGATGTAGGGTTTGACGGGTTAACAGAAGCGAAAATGACGAATAATCCATATGGCTTAAAAATTGAGCTGAATGTAAGTAATGATATTGCCTATTTAGAAAATATCCTTTCGCATCAAGCGAATAAATCAGCTTTAATTGGTTGTCACAATTTTTATCCGCAAAAATTTACTGGTCTTCCGTATGATTATTTCATTCGCTGTAGTGAACGCTTTAAAAAGCATGGTATTCGCACGGCAGCATTTATTACGTCACATGCAGCTGAAATTGGTCCATGGGATATTAATGACGGATTATGTACGTTAGAACAACATCGTAACTTACCAATTGAAGTACAAGCGAAACATTTATGGGCAACAGGGCTTATTGATGATGTTATTATCGGAAATGCTTATGCGAGTGAAGAAGAGTTAGAGAAACTAGGAAACTTAAATCGTTACATGTTACAGCTAAAGGTACAATTTGTAGACGAAGCGACTGAAGTAGAGAAGAGAGCGACACTGCAAGAATTACACGTAAGACGCGGTGACATAACAGAGTATATGGTACGTTCTACAGAAGTGCGTAAAAAGTACAAAGACTATGATTTCCCAGTGCGCGAAAGTATACGACAGAAAAGAGGGCAAGTTGTAATTGGTAATAACCTATTCGGAAAGTATAAAGGTGAACTACAAATCATCTTGAAAGAAATGCCGATAGATGAACGGAAAAATATTGTCGGTACAATTGCGGAAGAAGAACTGTTTTTACTAGATTATGTTGGGGCTTGGACACAGTTTACTTGTGTGGAATAGGGAAGGGAGGAGAGGATGCTATGGCATCCTCTTTTTTCTGTTGAAATAGTAATCTATCGTATATAGAATGCAAAGAGATAGATTTAATTTGGACGGGAGAGAAGGAGATGGAAGAGTATATAGATGATTTATTAAGGCGAATGGCCGATGAAGAGACAGATATATGGCATCGTGCATATGATGAAGCAAAAGAGCTATATGACCTATTAACTTTTCCTTATTTACAGGAGAAGTTAATAAAAGCAAAAAAGATATCTATGAAGAAAGATATTTATTATTTAATGACGAAACTCGCTATAAATACGAAAGAAATCTGTATTGCTGATTACCTTATAGATCGTTTGGAATATGAAGAGAGCCCGACTCTGTTAAGTGAATTACTTAGTAATATTTATCCGTTACCAGAAGTAAGTAGTACAAATAAAATTATTCCTTATATTTATCATAAAAACGATAGTGTTCGTTTTTGGGCAGTTTCTTCCTTAAAGTTATATAAATCGTTAGAAGCGGAACGTGCGTTGCTAAAGTTGCTGGATACTGAAGAAAATAAAGATGAGATTACAAATATTTGTTATACGTTGCTTGAGATTGGAACAAATCAATCGATTCTTCCATTAACAAAGCTTTTATATAGGGATAGTGCTTATGTTCGTTCAACCGTTATTGAAGTGTTAGCAAAAATAGGGGGAGCGGACTTACAAATAGTTTATATTGAAGCTTTAAAGGATAGAAATATAATGGTGAAATACGAGGCTGTTCGAGCTCTTTATGCATATGGAGACGAAAGGACGATTAAGCCAATTTGTGAACGTGTGAATAAGATTGTTTCTAGAAGACGTAAAAATGAAGTAGTACCTACCGATGAATCAGAGATTGTTATTGCTCTTCGTTTCTTACATAAGTTTGCTGATCATGAAGAAGTTTTAAAGACGTTTGATAAAGTATATAAAAAACGAGGGAGCTTGTTTATGTCAGAGAGAAAATGGCTTCGGGATAATATTAGTTACTTTCAAGAGAAAGAAAGAATGTAAGAATCATTAAAAAAGAGTTAGCCTCAATAATGAGACTAACTCTTTTTTTATAATTAGTTTAAAATTTTCACTGTAACTGTTTGGCGTCCCCAGTTACTTGATGTACCTTTATCTGGCATTAAAACATCAATTTTATTTCCTTTAATAGCTCCACCAGTATCACCAGCGATTGCTACTCCGTAACCTTCAACCCATACTTTTGAACCTAATGGAATTACACTTGGATCAACTGCAATTAGTTTCATGTTTGGATTAGCTGTTAAGTTATGGCCCATAGCTGATTTTACTTGATCTCCGGCTTTGTAACCATTTTCAAGTGGATCTGCTGTGTAAGCTGTTGCTACAACTCTTAATTCACGAGAAGAAGATGGTGCACTTGTTTCAGTTTCTTTCGCAACAGGTTGTTGTGTAGCTGGTTTTTGAGCTTTAGCCGCTTCACGAGCTTTAGCTGCCTCTTGAGCCTTAGCTGCCTCACGAGCTTCAGCTGCCTCTTGAGCTTTAGCTGCTTCACGAGCTTCAGCCGCCTCTTGAGCCTTAGCTGCTTGAGCTTCAGCTGCTTCACGAGCTTTAGCTGCCTCTTGAACTTTAGCTGCTGCTTGAGCTTCAGCCACTTCTTGAGCTTTAGCTGCTTCACGAGCTTTAGCCACTTCTTGAGCTTTAGCTGCTGCTTGAGCTTCAGCCGCTTCTTGAGCTTTAGCTGCCTCTTGAGCTTTAGCTACTTCCCCGGCTTTAGCTGTTGCTTGAGCTTCAGCTGCCTCTTGAGCTTTAACTACTTCACGAGCTTTAGCCGCTTCTTGAGCTTTAGTTTTTGCTTGAGCTTCAGCTGCCTCTTGAGCTTTAACTGCTTCACGAACTTTAGCTGTATCTTGAGCGTTAGTTACTTTTTCAGCTTTAACTACTGGCTGAACTTTAACTGGTGCTTTTCCTGTTAAGTAAGGAATGTGTACATAAGCTGTTTGGCCGTTATATTCAAATTGGATCCAATCATTTTGTACTTGGTGTGTTGTTTCGATTACATCATCTTTTTTCAATTTACCAAGAATCGCTGAATCTGTATTCGCTCCAGCACGTACGTTTAATACGTTTGCTGTTACGTAGTAAGTATCTTTTGTGTAGTCAGCGCTTATGAAAGCCTCTTTACCACTATTTAATTTAACTTTTGACCAGCCGTTTTCTGTATGTAAAACGTTAACTTTATATCCATCTAATAACTTTCCGACAACTTGTGATTCAGTAGTTGGGTTTTCTCGTACATTTAGTACATCAGTCGTTACGATTGTTTCTGCTTTAGCAGATGTTGTGAAAATCCCAAGACCAAAAACCGCTGCTGTTGCTATACCCATAAATTTTTTCATAATAGCCTCCATTGCATTTGTTTTCGTTGACCTCATTATAGCAACCATTATTTTCTTATTTGCGGAAAACACAAAACTACAAAGCATTCGTAACGAGGCATTAATATTCTGTAATAATTCCATTAATATCCTGATAGCGTTTTCTTTGCGTTTTTTAGGGGATTAGAACATAAGAATCATAAAATCAATACAATTTTAATTGCTAATAGATTAAAATTGTATCGGTGGTGTTACGTGAATGTTTCTGTAACGTTACAAAAAAGAGATATTTAACTATTTGAATCGTAATGTAGTTATGAAAATATAATCTTCTTGTGTGTGAAGTCGTATATATAGGGGTGATTTTAATGAAATAGAGATATAATTGTTACAAAACAAGTTGTAGTATGGAAAAAATTACGCCTTGAATTTGTGTTATTACATAGTATTTTTACAATAATAGGATTGCAGGATAGTTGTAATGTGAAATGGAAGCTGCAAGGATAAAAAGGTAATCGCAACATGAAACATATATAATAGAAGAAACATGATTTAAAGGGACGATATTGTTATGAATTAGTTCGCGAATTGCTTCAGAGTTATATAGTAGAAGTTAGAGACGCAGATTTTTAATAAAACAGCGATAAAATTGAATTTGCCTTCAACAAAATAAAAAACGTAGGAGTGTAAACTCCTACGTTTTTTATTTACTCATATCGTAAACATTCAATTGGATCAAGTTTAGCAGCTTTGTTTGCTGGTAGTAAACCGAATGCAATACCGATTAGCATTGAGATACCTACTGAAAGAAGTCCAAGTTCTTTTGAGATAACGAGTGGCCATCCGGCAAAGATTGAGACGATCCAAGCGAAGAAAATACCGAGCATGAATCCGATGAAACCACCGAGTCCTGTTAAAATACAAGATTCAATTAAGAATTGTGTTAATACTTTACCGCGCGTTGCACCAAGTGCTTTACGAATACCGATCTCACGTGTACGTTCTGTTACAGATACAAGCATGATGTTCATTACACCGATACCACCAACAAGTAAGGAGATAGCGGCAATGCCACCGAATACCATTTTCATCATACCGATGGATTCGTCTAATTGCTTCGTAAATTCACCTAAGTCCTGTGCTTCGAATTTGTGCTCGAATTTAGGAGCTTTCATGTCGTTTAAAACAGAAACAGCTTGTTTTTCTACACTTTTGCGTTCTGTTGGAGAGGTCATTGTTAATTTTACAGAGTCATACTCATTTACTCCTGAAATGACAGGCGCGTTTTCAAGAGATGTATAACCTTCAGGCATAGCCATTCCAAATTCGTTTTTCGTTTCGTATACACCGACTATTTTATACGGCTTTCCTTTTACATCTGTGTATAGATTTGATTCCCAACCACTAAATAATTTGTTGAAAGCTTCTTCATTTAATATAACAGCAGGAATTGCTTGGTTTAATTCGCTGTCGTTTAATTCACGACCGTGAACTAATTTTATTTTCGAATCTGTCATAAAGGCGCCTGTTCCACCTTTTAAATCAAGAGAGACATCTTTTGAACCAGAAGATGCTTTTACTTTCATACTTACATCTGGATAAACATCTTTAACGCCTGGTACAGTTTGAAGACGTTTTAGCATATCAGGTGTGATTTTGGCACTATCAGTTCCATAATCAGGGTTGTTGTAGTAAATCGTTACTTCAGTATCTTTTCCTTGGCCTAACTCTTTTTTAAACTTTGCATTTGTACCATCACCCATTGAAATGATAGTAATAATGGCGCTAATACCGATAATAATACCTAGCATTGTTAATATAGAACGCATTTTATGAGCAAAGATAGAGGAAAGGGCCATGCGTATATTTTCACTCGTGTTCAAAATTAACCTCTCCAATCTTGGACGATATTTCCGTCACGAATTACAATTTGACGTGCGGCCGCTTCCCCAATTTCACGATCGTGGGTAATCATAATGATTGTTGAGCCTTGTTTGTTTAATTCGTAAAAGAGATCCATAATTTGTGTACTTGTTTTCGTATCAAGTGCACCCGTCGGTTCATCTGCTAAGAGAAATTTCGGGTTATTTACGATTGCACGTGCGACTGCGACACGCTGCTTTTGTCCACCTGACAATTCATTTGGTAAGTGAGTAGCACGATCAGCTAAACTGACTTTTGTTAAAGCTGCTAATGAGCGCTCACGTCTTTCTTTTTTATCGACTCCAGCGTAAATAAGAGGTAGTTCTACATTTTGAAGTGCTGTAAGTCTCGGTAATAACATAAAGTTTTGGAATATGAATCCGATCTCTTTATTACGAACATGTGCAAGTTCTGTTTCAGACATGTTTGAAATGTTTTGACCAGCTAGTTCGTACGCACCTGTCGTTGGCTTATCTAAGCAACCGATAATGTTCATTAATGTTGATTTACCAGAACCAGATGGTCCCATAATAGAAGTGAATTCTCCTTGGTTTAGTGTTACATCAATTCCGTGTAATATTTGAACGGACTCTGCACCATTTTGGAAAGATTTCGTGATGCCTTTTAAGTTAATCATTGAGTGACAACCTCCATACCGTCTTTTAAGTCTTTTTCAGGTTTAGAGATAATTTCCTCTCCTTTTTTCACTCCAGAAACTTTTGCTTCGCTATCTGTCTCGAATTCAACAGTAACTGCTTGTTCTTTCGCTTTACCGTCTTTTACAACGAAGACAACATTTTTGTCACCTTTTTTCACAATGCTGCTTTTCGGAACAATCGTACCAGTTGCTTCGCCAGATTTACTCGTTACGTAAACATGGAAGCCGTTTTGTAATTCTTCACTATTATCTAATGTGACAGTGAATTGATAATTAGAAACAGTTTTGTTTTCGTCCATGCTCTTTAATGGTGTAGAACCGATTTCTGTTACTTTTCCTGTCCAAGTCTTACCAGCGACAGTTTTTGATGAAACAGTTACTTCTTGCCCAACTTTCATACTAGCAAGTTCATATTCAGAAAGTTGACCTTTTACTTTAAATTGACCAGCGTGACGAAGTGTAATGCCACTCATACCTGTTTTTTCATCAGCAGTTTTTACGATATCATCAATTACACCGTCGGCTGGACTCGTTACAGAAAGTGTGTTTACTTTCTCTTTTGCTACTTTAATCATTTCATCAGCTTTTTCTACTTCAAACTTCTTCATTTCAAGTTGTGATTCTAATTGCCCAACTTCAATTTCGGATGCTTTTAATGCTTCAGCGGGAAGGCCTGCATTTTTATCTTTTTGTAATTTTTGTTTCGCTGCATCAATTTGTTTTTGGAACAATGTTACTTCTTTTTGTGCGATTTTCTTTTGCATTTCTGCTTCCGTTACACCTTGTTTAGCAGTAGGGTCATTATATTTAAACAGAAGCTGACCTTTTTTCACTTCATCACCTTTTTTAACAGCTAATTCATACGTACCTTTTGTTGGATCGAATGAAATTGTTTCAATACCATTTGGAATAACTTCGCCGCCAAATTTTTGTGCATTTTCAATTTGTTTTTCCGTAATTTTATAACCGCTATATGCCATTGCTACTTCTGAACCACCGCCAGCAAATGCAAAATATGATCCAGCTGCAATTCCGATCGCTACTACACTAGTAATTAACACTTTATTTTTCTTCTTCATCTATTTATCACCTTTTCGTTCGTTTTAGTATCTACATTAAGTATAGAAGAGGTGAAGAATCTGACAAATCGTTTTAGCTTACAATAACCTTACAGTTTTGTAAGGTATCGATATGTAAATGTAATGTAGAGGTTGTACATGGTTTAAGCAGATGAATTGACTCCTTGTTTCTTTCTAACAATAATATTGTATGAAGGAGAGGAGGAAGGAAGATGGAAGCTTATTTTAGTGCGCATCCATTAAAACCATTTATTCCATACTCAAGGCAACACGTCCTTATATTATTTATTATGTTGGTGGGGATATTTTTTCTGTATCAATACCAAGATATATTACGGCAAAGTGAGTGGAATATAGCGGTTCGATATGCGATTGCATTTTTATTTATTGGGAGTGAAATTGGGCTCCATATGTGGGAATGGAAATCGGGGATTTTTGAACTAGGCACTTCATTACCATTCGAGTTATGTACGATTAGTTTATTGTTAGCATCGATTATGATTGTAACGAAAAGTTATCGCATATATGAGATTGTATTTTTTACAGGAATTATCGGTGCATCACAAGCTATTTTAACGCCGAACGTGCAATATGCTTTTCCGCATTTTCGCTTTATAGAATTCTTCGTTGCACATGTATTACTCATTTGGGCACCACTCTTTATGACGTGGGTAGAAGGATATAGACCGACCTTGCAATCAATTAAGCGTACGATGATATTTTTAAACATAATAATTCCAATCGTTTCTTTTGTGAACTACAAAACAGGTGGCAATTATATGTTTTTAGCTCGTAAGCCAGAAACTGCTTCATTACTCGATATGTTAGGGCCACACCCTTACTATATTATTTCATTAGAAATAGCTGCACTTATTGGATGTTTTATTTTGTATATGCCGTTTGCGAAAAGAGAAGGGCATGCGCATAAAGAATCACTAGAATCATAACCTAGTGATTTTTTTATGTATAAATATTTACAATTCAGAAAATTAAGAATAAAATTAAAAGGGAAATTATATAGAGAGAGAAGGGAAAACGTGGTCAAAAAAGTTTTTCTGAATGGGATGGAAGTGACGGTTCAATTTATTATTTCGATTTTGGGTATTATTTGTTTAGGGGCATTACCGAAATTATTTTACGGATTTGAGTTGCATGCATCAAAGTACATACAGAGTTTAAAAGAAGTGTTTGTGAACTTAATGGATATCTCCAATTTTCAATATGTGAGAGGTAAATTTTTATTTCCGCAGTTGTTCGTCCATTATAAAGAAACGATTGTGATTTTTTTGGCGGCTTTTTTCATTTCATTATTTGTAGCATTTTGTATTGTTTATGTCATTATGAATAGTTCACCGCGTATACAGCATCGCATTAAATCATTTCTCATCTTCCTAGAATCTATTCCAGACATTCTACTTATTTTAGTATCACAAATTTTAGTTATATGGTTTTTTAAAAGAACAGGCTTTTTACCTTTTCAAATTGCGTCAATTGGAGGCGAGTCGATTAGAGGATTGCCGATATTTTGTTTGAGTATACCGACTACGATTCTGTTTGTAAAAATGTTAGTGCTTCGTTTTGAAAATGAGCTAGAAAAAGATTATGTACTATTTGCTAAGGCGAAAGGGCTGAATCGTTTTCATATTTTAAATCGTCATGTTTTACGAAATGTGTTGCTTAGTACACTTTTCTTTGCGAAAACGAATATCTTTTTTATGTTATCTAATTTATATATTATAGAATGGATTTTTAGTACGGGTGGTATTTTTATGTTTTTGAAATCGTATGAGAGTATTAGGGTTGAGGTTTTCATCGTTAGTGTGCTGCTTATTTATATTCCGATTTTTATTTTGTTTAAATTGTTTCATTATCTCATTCCAACTGCGATGAAGGAGAGACTATAATATGTGGACGTATATAAAACGCGAGAAAAGATTTTGGATAAGCATTGGGTTTCTTCTCATATTAGTTCTTTTGAGCATCGGAAATACGATATGGAATGATGGACATATTAGACAAGTTACATTGCAATATGATGCGGATGAAAATCCACAAGTGCCACCGTTTTCACCTTCATTACAATTTTTACTTGGGACAGACCGGAAAGGATACGACCTGTTACATTTAGTCATTGAAGGTGCGAAGTGGACGATTGGTATATCTATTTTAATTGCGGCACTTAGAATGGTGATAGGTGTGTTTTTTGGTGTTGTGCTTGGAACATATGTAAAAAGAGGGTTTTCAAAAATCGAGGCTTTTTTTGATAGTTTTACAGTTATTCCAACAGTTATGATTGCGTATTTTTTTCTTCACCTTGCAAATGCATTTGGGAGTGGGGAGGAAACAACAACCTTTTTTGAAAGAGCTTCGTTTCAAGTTTTATTACTTGTAATGCTTGTGATGCCAGTTATTGCACTGTATGTTGCGAAGGAAGTACGTAAATTGAGAACCGAAGAATTTATTGAAGCTGCGTGCATATTGGGTGGATCGAGAAGGCACATTGTTATAAAGCATATTTTCCCGCATCTCTATATGACGTTTATACTTGTATTTTTTCAGCAGTTTACGCAAACTCTTACTATTTTACTGCACTTAGGATTACTGGAAATATTCTTTGGTGGAACAGTTCAGTTTTTAGGACCGATAGAAGAAATAGAATCTTACACGCATGAATGGTCAGGTTTAATTGGAGTCTATTTTAGATCATTAACAGTGAATCCGTGGATTCCGCTCGTTCCCATCACATTTTTTGGACTTACTATTTTTTCAGGAAATATGATTGTAAAAAGTATAGAAGAGGCGATGATGAAAGTAAGGTTAGGCGGAGTGAGAATGAAGACAGATGTAGAAAAGGAACAACCTGCTGTGCAGTCAAAAGAAGAGCTGTTTACGTTTAAGCATACGATTTGAAAATAAAGAAGAAGCAAGCATAATCAATGCTTGCTTCTTTTCTTTATTTTGTAGAAACTTCACCTGCAGCTTCTGTTTGTGGAGTACAGTATCCGATTATACCACCGATTATTGCTGGAACGATCCAGCCGATTCCTAAGTTATAAAAAGGAATTGTGTGTACGATATTAGCGATAAAACTTGGTATCATTCCCACATTATCAAGTGCATGAATACAGCTAATAATGAATGCTGCGATCATCGCTCCGATATAGACAGAAGGTTTACGTTTCGTATATTTATCGATAAATGATACGAAAATTAAAATGATTGTAATTGGATATAAAATAATCAATACGGGTAATGTAATTTTGATTAATAAACTTAATCCTAAGTTTGAAATAACGAAGCTAAAAATACAAACGTATAGTACAAGCTTCTTGTATGAAACATTTGTTAATACTGTTGTGAAATAGTTGGCGAATGCACTTACAACACCGATTGCAGTCGTTAAACAAGCAAAGATAATTGCGATACTTAATAAAACATTACCGCTTGTCCCAAAAAATTGATACATAATAGTTGCTAATAGTTGACCGCCATTTTCAAATTGTCCTAAGTTTCCGTTTGAAGCGCCGATATAACCTAGTAAGAAGTAAACAATTGTTAAGAAAAGAGCCGCAATGCTTCCGCAAATAATTGTATATTTCGCAATGGATTTCTTATCTTGTATACCGTTTTGGCGAATTGCATTTACAACAATCGTTGATAATACGAGTGCTCCGATTGCATCTAATGTTAAAAAGCCTTCAAGAAATCCTTTGAAAAATGGAATTTCTTTATAGTCACCAACAGGTTCTGCAAATGATCCTGGTGAAAGAATCGCTTTTGTTGCCATAATTGCAATAATTCCAAGCAAAATTGGCGTTAATATTTTTCCGATATGATCTACTAATTTGGATGGATTTAACGATAAGAAGTAGACGACTATAAAGAAAATCGCACTAAAAACTAACATAGAGTACCATTGATCTGGGAAAAGTGGTGCAATCCCAATTTCATAAGATACAGTTCCAGTTCGTGGAATAACAAATAGTGGGCCGATGGAAAGATAAATAATGATAGCGAATACTGCTGCGAATTTTGGGTGAACACGGCTCGCTAAAGTATTAAAACTACCACCAGCAAGGGCAACAGCGACGATAGCTAGTAAAGATAAACCGACATCTGTAATAATAAATCCTGTAATGGAAACCCACATATTTTCTCCGGAAGAAAGACCGAGAAGAGGCGGGAAAATCATATTACCAGCACCGAAGAAAACTGCGAATAGTAATAAACTAATCGAAAGTATTTGCGCTGGTTTTAAAGTTGTACGCATATAAAGAAAAGCCTCCTAATGAGCGTTTTTTTGTCGAAAATTCAAATAATTTGTCGATTGACTGTTATTATTTTAAAGGTCTGATGACTAGAAAGCAAGAGGGAATTTTAAAAATATTTTAAAATAATGCGTAAAATTGAATAAATATACTATTTATATGTTAATGCAGGAAGAATTTCACTTTTAACGTAAAAAAACACATATCGCTAGGATATGTGTATTAAAAATAAATTTGCCTATCACGTTCTTCTTTTAAAATTTCTACAGCCTCTCGGAAACGTTGAGAATGGACAATTTCTCGTTCGCGTAAAAAGCGTAAGCTATCATTTATATCGGGATCGTCTGATAAATCAATTAGCCATTGATAAGTCGCTCGTGCTTTTTCTTCAGCTGCAATATCCTCGTATAAATCTGCGATAGGATCTCCTTTCGCTTGAATGTAAGTGGCAGTAAAAGGAACACCACCTGCATTATGGTAAAACAAGGCGCTATCATGATTCGCATAATGCGCGTCTAATCCGGCAGCTTTCATTTGTTCAGGTGTTGCATCTTTTGTTAATTTATAAATCATTGTAGCAATCATTTCTAAATGGGCGAACTCTTCTGTACCAATATCGGTTAGTAAGCCAACGACTTTATCAGGAATTGTATAACGTTGATTTAAGTAGCGAAGAGCAGCAGCCAGTTCGCCGTCCGCACCGCCATATTGTTCAACTAATAATTTGGCGAGTGCTGGATTACAAGTACTCACTTTAACTGGATATTGTAATTTTTTTTCATAAATCCACATAGTTTCTCTCCTTTATCCCGCTATTTGCTGCCCGTAAACTCCACTTGATTAAAGTTTCATTTTATATTTGCCATGGCCACGGTCCTTGGCTCCATTGCCATGGAGCGTTAGAATAACTATTTCCGAACTGCTGAAGTGGCCCGTATTTTTCTTCAATTTTTTGTTGTAATACTCTTCGTTTATAGGAGAAATCATTGAATTGATTTATAGCTGTAGTATCGTCGGGGTGCGTATCTAAATAGAGGGTAAGTTCAACTAATACAAAGTCTAGTTCTTGTAGTTCTTCAATCCATTTGTAATATTCATCAGGCAATGTTTGTGTCACGTTTTTATTCACCGTCCTTTTTTGTGAGGATTTTCATAAAAATCATAAAAAGCAGGCCATAAAGTCCCTTTTCTTAAAGCTTCTTTTGGTGTGAATTGGGGTAAATTAGTTGGTTGAAAACCCATATATAAGTGAGGGGGAGTTGAATAATATTTCTTTCCAATTGGAGGACAAGGATCGTTTGGACCATGATAAGGTATGTAGGATTTCATGAATTTATCCATGTTACACGCCTCCTTTATAAATGAAATATTCATCACTACGTATTATATTCGTACATAATTGCAAATTATGACTCATATAGAAAACTAAAAGGGGCAGGGGGAGTGCGGATGGAAAGTGTTACAACATGTATTGTATTAGAATCTAAAAACTTAAAGGAAACATTATATTTTTATGAAGGAATTCTAGGATTTAAACCGAGCAAGGAGAGGCCACAAATACGTGTAACAGGTGTGTGGTATGATATCGGTTCAACGAGAATTTGTTTTGTTGTAAACAGGGGGCTGGGAGAACATAGAGAGACTGTTATATCATCAGTGAAGGACCTATTGTTAAAAACTACAAATATCGAGCGGTTAAAGAAAAAGTTAGCGTTTTATCAAATATCATTTGTAGAAAAGCGCCGCGGTGAAGAAGTTAGAATAATAATTCATGATCCAGATGGTTATACACTCCAATTTATTTCAATAGAGAACATGGAAGAGAGTCTTTTACAATGTAATAATCTGAATGGTGAATGAAAAAAATATTGACAAGCTTAGGTAAATATTTTAATGTGATTGTATAAAACTGTGTATATAAAGGGGAGTAACTTATTACAGTAAAGTCGTCATTACAGGGAGAAACCCTCGGCTTTATTGGCAACGTTTCGTTGTTAGTGAGACCTTTACCAGCAATGGTAAAGGCCCCTTCTTGTCTTTTTTAGGACCCTTACCATATTTGGTAGGGTCCTTTTTGTATACAAAGAGAGGAGAAATAAAAATGAAAAAACTTATAAGTAGATTAAGAGTTGTATTTCATGTCCGCCGTTTTGTTCCATTCCTATTTGACTTTTTTACTTCAAAAGAGGTTTCAATAAAGAAGAAAATTTTATCTATTGCTTTTTTAGTTGGTTATGTAGCGATGCCGCTCGATTTAATTCCAGACTTCCTACCGTTCATTGGTATTTTAGATGATATTGGAATTGTGTTATTTATTTTGAACCGAATTGTAAAGATGGCGCCAGTTCAATTACAAGAAAAGCATAACGTAAACGTAGGATAGGAGTTGAAAATATGGAGCAAATTATTTTAGATATAATCGAGTTTTTAAAGCAGTTTTCTTATTTTGGAGTTGTGTTAGCATTAACGTTTGAATTTATTCCAGCAGAAGTAGTTTTGCCCATGGTTGGGTATTGGGTATATGAGGGAGATATGAATTTTTGGCTAGCTGTATTAGCTGGAACGCTTGGCGGAACGACAGGACCTTTAACGTTATATGCGCTCGGTTATTACGGCGGGCGCCCTGTCTTGGTGAAATACGGTAAATATTTCTTCATTAAAGAAGAACAAATTCAAAAAGCAGATGATTTCTTTGAGAAATATGGACCGGTTGTAGCATTTGTTGGACGCTTCGTCCCGGGAGTTCGAACGCTTATTTCCATTCCATGTGGTATGGCGAAAATGAATATATGGAAATTTAGCATATATACATTTGTAGCAATGTTCCCGTTAACGACTTTATATATTTATTTTGGAATGAAATTAGGTCCGCATTGGGAAAAAGCAGCGGGTGTTGTTGGACAATATATGCTACCGATATTAGCCGTCGTTCTTATTATTGTAGGTGGTATTTTAATCTATAAATTTATGAAAAAACGAAACAAATCGGAATCTATCTAGTCATTGGTAATGGAATTTGCATATTTTTTGAAAATAGATGAATAGTACAGGCAAAAGACTCTGAGGGACATACACATATAGGGAATATAAAAGAGAGAGGGGAAACAACTATGTCTTGTGAGTGCTCAGGGTCAGCATTAACTTGCTGTCCAGATAAAAATTTTGTACAAGATAAAGTGTGTAGTCCATGGTCAGGAACTGTAGTTGCTACTGCAATTACAAATGTGCTGTATAACAACAATATTAATCAAAATATGATTGGAACAGGGTTCGTTAGGTATGACGTCGGGCCAGGTCCAATCACGCTGACAGTTTTGGATGCAACAGGAGCTACACTTGATACACAAACATTAAATCCTGGAACGAGTATAGCTTTTACGTACCGTCGTTTCCAGACAATTGAAGTAACTTTACCTGCTGGAACAGCTGGAACATATCAAGGAGAGTTTTGTATAACAACACGTTATCCACTTTCATAATAGAAAAGGAGAGGACTAAGATGTGCAATTCTAACTTATCATGCTGTTCCAGTAAAACACTTGTTCAAGATCAGGTGTGTATAGATTGGGCTGCTACTGGTGCGGTCACTGAAACGGTATATACGAATAATATTACACAAGACTTGTACGCATCTGGATATGTAAAATATGATGTGGGTGTAAATCCAGTTACAGTAAACTTTCTAGTAGGAGCGACAGTAGTTAATACAATTACTGTACAACCACAAAGTAGTGGATCGTTTACAGTAAGGTATTTTACTACAATTCAAATTGTAACAACAGGGACGGCAACGAGCCAAGGGCAATTATGCCTTACAGTGCGTTATCCGATTTCATAAGGAAAAGCATACCGTAATGGTATGCTTTTTTGTATAGTTTGTAAGTTAGGGTGGTAAAGAATTTTATAAGCAAAATGAGAATTGGCAACAATATTTTCCCTCTATATATTGAATTGGGTTATTTGGAATATTAATGATTGTCACAGATTGTAATGATTGACCTGTATATGACATTGTGTTGCCAGGATAGACAGTAAAATTATTTGTCACCTGCCCAATAATTTGAACGATAACCCCTCCAGTACTACTAGTGCTATTATAAACAGAAATGGTACCTGATATTTTAAGTAAACCATCTCCTTCCCATAACACTAATGTGGAATTTTCAGAAGGTGGAGGGATTTCTTTTGTTATAAAAAAATTACCAGCAAATTCATTCGTGACTAGTTCACAGCTTGGTGGTTTAGGTGGATTAGGTGGATCGTAGGGAGGGCAGATGATAGATAAAGGGGCATAGCAGCCGATATTTTTTTTACAAGCCATTAATAGTTCCTCCCTTCATAGTTTCTTTTTATTACTATTAAATGTTGTAAAACGATAGTTGTGTTAATAAAGGGGCGAAAAATTTCACGAAAGATGTTTAATAGGCTTACAGCTCATAATAAGTTATGAGAGTCTTTGACACTCCCACCCCTAAAGGGGCAAGCTGACTAACGTCAGTGGGATTCTAGCTACCAAAGGCGAAGTCCATTTCTGGTATCGCTGACGTGCAAGATTGCGGTGTGCCATCACCACTCCCACAACAGACCATATAGGTTCGTGGGCTTTCCCGCATCATAAATTCTGTAAGACAAAAGGTGGTTGTATAAGATAATACAAGTAATGTGGGATGTCACACGAAATTGACTGTATATTTACAAAACTTAAATAAATTTCATTCTTAATTCAAACTAAGTTAATATGCATTCGATACAATAACCATTGTAAATAGTTTATTATATGAGGAGGATTTACGTGGAAAGAACTGCTTTAAGAAAAGTAAAAGGACTTATTGGATTATTGATGGTTTTTGTATTAGCATTCGTGTCATTTCCGTGGAGTGCGTCGGTTAAAGCGGAAGAGAAAAAGCAAGAAAAGGCACCAAGTGAGAAGAAGCTTGTTTTTCCAGTTGTAAGTGATGTGCATATTAAAGATAGTGGAACAGATGATACGTTCCGCTGGAAAAGAGCGATTGAGCAATTTAATACGCTTGCACCAAAGCAAGATGCGTTTGTCATTGTAGGTGATTTTACTGATTCGGGTTCAGTAAAGCAATATGATCGTTTTATGCAAGTGTATAACGAAAATGCAAATAAAGATGCGGTACGAATGAATTCTCTAGGTAATCATGATTATTGGAACGGCTTATCTGTAGAGGGAGCACAGAAGCGTTTCTTAGAAAAGACAGGAATGGAATCGATTTATTATCATAATGTAGTAAAAGGGTATCACTTTATCGTAATGTCACCAGAGGATGGAACAACGCATGGCTATTATTCGGACAAGCAAATTAATTGGTTAAAAGAAGAAATGGCAAAGGCACAAAAAGATGATCCAGAAAAACCGATTTTTGTGTTTTTACATCAACATATTAAAGATACAGTGTACGGTAGCCAAGAATGGGGAACGAAAGATAGTGCAAAAATTAATGCGGTATTAAAAGAATACCCACAAGTAATTACGTTTTCAGGTCATTCACATTATCCGTTAGATGATCCAAGATCGATTCATCAAAAAGACTTTACGTCTGTTGGAACATCTTCTGTAAGCTATATGGAAGTTGAAGGTGGTAAAGTACAAGGGAATATCCCGCCAGGAGCTAGTACATTAAGCCAAGGTTTATTAGTAGAGGTAGATGACAAAGAGGTAACGATTAATCGCCGTGATTTCCATACAAACTCTTGGACAGGTGAGCCTTGGAAAATTAAATTACCAACGAAAAAAGAAGGATTCAACTATGTAGAAGATCGTGATAAAGAAAAGCCATACTTTGCGAAGGATGCAAAGCTTGCTGTATCAAATGTAACGGAAAATGCGGCAACAGTAACATTCCCGCAAGCATTGGACAACCTTCTTGTTCATTCTTATCGCTTGCAAGCAAAGGATAAACAAACAGGTGAGATTAAAAATAAGCTATTAGCGTTCTCTGAATTTTATCGTGATCCAGTGCCAAAAGAACTTACATTTACGCTTGCTGGATTAGATGGCGGGAAATCATATACACTTGAAGTGGTTGCAATTGATTCGTTTGGCAATGAAAGTGAGCAACCATTAACTGCAGAAATCACAACGAAAAAAGATAATATTGATCCGAATGTGAAAGTACCAAAGGCAGACGTTTTTGATGTGAATTTCTTAGATGGTACATTTAAAAATAACTCACCGTTTGGGACGAAAGGTGATGTGAAAGGGAATGTATTTATTGAATATGATAAAGCTCTGAAAACAAATGTAATGAAATTAAATGGAAAAGCAAATACATTTGGGTACCTTCCATTTTCAGCAGCACAAAAAGAAAAAGTAGCGAATACGTTTACGTTAGAAACTGTATTTTCGATGAATGAAATTCGTGGACAAGGAATTTTACAAAATACAGAGAGTGGCGGAATTGGTTTTGAATCTACAGGAAATGGATATGTAGAACTATGGGCTCATATTGGTGGCAGTTATAAACGTGTAGGCGTTCAATTAGCAGCAAACAAAACGTATCATTTAACAGGAACGTATAACGGTAGTGAAGTAGCAATTTATGTAGATGGTAAAAAAGTAAATAGTCAACCAGCTCAAGGGAAAGTATATCACCCGAACGTGCCATTTGCACTTGGTGCAGACCCAGATAGTAACGGAAATGGTGGTATTCCGTTAAATGGACAAATTGCGCTTGCAAAATTATATAGTAAAGCGTTGAGCTCTTCAGAAGTATTAGCAGCATATAACGAGTTTTCTAATCGTACAAAATTAGAGCAAGTAAATGCGTTATATGAAGAGATTGCGAAAGTGAAAGAAGTATTGGCAGGTACTTATGAATTTGGTGAAAAACCAGGTCAGTATTCACAAGCAGCTTTTAACGAATTACAAAGAAGTTATGACAATGCAAAGAAAGTGTTTGAGAATATAGCAAGTACAGGAGAACAAATTGTTCAAACGTATAATGAATTAAAAACAGCAAACCAAACATTTGTACAATCAAAGGTAGCAGAAGAACAGCCAAAAACACCGAAAGAAAAATTACAAGTGAATATTGAATCTGCAAAAGCTTTAGTAAAGAAAGCGCAAGATGGAAATGTAACAGACGGTTCTGTTAAATCATTAAGTCAAAAAATTACAGTTGGGGAAGCTGTGTTAAAAGATAAAAATGTAAAAGATGAGTATGTGGAATCAATGAATCGTACGCTAGAGCACGCTATTTCACTTGTTGAAAAAAGCATCAACAAATAAGGTGTAAGAAAAAGAAGCTTATCATGATAGGCTTTTTTTTTGTTATACTAAAAGTAGTATAGAAAAAGGGAGCGAATAATTTGGAAGAGAAAAAGCTAAAAAGAATTCTTGAATATGTATGGATCGCCGTTGTGCTCCTTGTAGGATATTATTTATTAAAAGATAAAAGTATATGGATTCTATTTTTAATGACATTTTTATTAGCGGGATTAGGAACGCTATTTATTAACTTTTTCTTTGATAGTGTAAACGTGTGGAGAAAGAAAAAGAAAGAGACGAAGTAAGGGAGAATAAAGTGAAACTTTAATCAGTGGGAGTCTTACTGCCCGGCAAATAGCGGGATAAGTATACAAAAGTTGATCGGTATATTTTTCGTTTTACAATCGTTAATGAAAATAGCTCGCCTTTATTATAGGCGAGCTATTTTTTTATACTTCTTTTTTCTCATCATTTGTTTTTTTAGTAGCTAAATGACTATGTTTTCTAGAGTAGAAGAAGTATACGCATAAACCGACTATAAGCCAAAATGAAAAGCTGATCCATGTCGTTTTGGACAAATTAGTCATTAAATATAAACAACAAAGAATAGCGATAACCGGTAGTACAGGTACGAGTGGTGTGCGGAAGCCTCGTTTTAAATCAGGATGAGTTTTCCGTAAAATAAGTACAGCAAAGCAAACGAATGTGAAGGCTGTTAACGTACCGATGTTTACTAAATTCGCTAGTAAATGTAGGTCTAAAAGTCCTGCTAATAAAGCTGCAAATACTCCAGTAATCCATGTGTTTAATAAAGGGATTTTTACTTTTTTATTTACGCGTGATAAAGCTTTTGGGAGTAAGCCGTCTCGGCTCATTGCATAAGAAACACGAACTTGTCCATACATAACGACTAAAAGAACGGTTGTCATTCCTGTCATCGCACCAACTGCAAGTAGCCCCGCAATAGTATCTTCACCAACGAAATGTAGTGCAAATGCAACTGGATCAGAAACGTCTAATTGCGTATAAGGAACCATGCCTGTTAAAACGAAAGATACGATCATGTATAAAACTGTACAAATAAGAAGGGAACCTATAATGCCAATTGGTAAATCACGCTGCGGTTTTTTCGTTTCTTCTGCCGCGGTTGCGATTGCATCAAAACCTAAAAAGGCGAAGAAGACAGTCGCAGCTCCGGTAATAATACCGTCGTACCCGAATGGAATGAACGGTGTCCAATTTTCAGGCTTTACATATTTTGCGCCTGCTACGATAAAGGCGATAATAACTGCTAATTTGATAAGGACCATAACATTATTAATGCGTGCGCTTTCGCGTATACCAAAACTTAAAAGCCCAGTAATGAGAAGTAAAATACAAACAGCTGGTAAATCAATGAGACCACCTTTTCCTGTACCAGGGGCCGAGGAAATAATGGTGGGAAGGTGTATATTGAACCCTTGAAGCAATGATTGTAAGTATCCAGACCAGCCAACAGCTACCGCTGCAACAGCGAGTAAATATTCGAGCATTAAACACCAACCAACGATAAAGGCGACGACTTCCCCGACTGTCATGTATGCGTAAGTATACACACTTCCTGAGACAGGAATAGAAGAAGCAAATTCGGCATAACAAAAGGCTACACAAGCACAAGTAAATGCAGCAATAAGGAATGATAGCATAATACCAGGGCCAGAATGTTTTGCCGCTACGATACCTGTTAATACAAAAATCCCTGTCCCAATTACGGCGCCGATTCCTAAAAACGTTAAATCAAGTGCCGTTAATGTTCGATCTAGCTGTCTTGGTGATTCAGTACTAAGTGCTTTTTTTCGTAATAATGACTTCACTTTGAACTCTCCTCCTTTAGTTTTCATTTCCATAACTGCGAATATAGTACGAGCCCATTGGAAAAGAGTATGTAAGTGAATGAAAATACAGTTATGGTATGTAGTTTTTTAAAATTTCTGGGTTAATCTTATTATAATTCAGAATATTTTGTCAAATAAAATTTTAACAAATAAAAAGCCGGTTGTAAGGAGAAACTATGTGCAGAAATAGATGCAGGTTAACAATCAGTAGAGATGAAGAATAATCCACTGATCAAAGTTTTACTTTATTATAGTAGGAGAAGATGTTATGTTATTTTATTTTGAACTTGTCGTCATTTTACTTTGTACGAAATTAGCTGGTGATATTAGCGTTAGACTTGGCCAGCCTTCTGTACTCGGTAAATTAATCGTTGGTATTATTATCGGTCCGGCTTTGCTAGGTATTATTAATAGTTCAGAACTTATTGATGAGCTTAGCGAAATTGGTGTTTTGCTACTTATGTTTATGGCGGGACTTGAAACAGATTTAGAAGAGTTAAATCGGAATTTAAAATCTGCATTCGCAGTAGCGATGGGAGGAATTATTTTCCCATTCCTTGGTGGGTATTTAGCAGGACTTGCGTTTGGAATGTTACAGTCGCATGCGATCTTTTTAGGGTTATTACTTTGTGCCACTTCGGTTAGTATTTCTGTTCAAACACTAAGAGATTTAGGGAAAATGAATACGAGAGAAAGTACGACGATTTTAGGTGCAGCTGTATTTGATGATGTAATTGTCGTTATTTTATTAGCATTTGTGATGAGTTTTTTAGGTACACAAGATGTAAATGTAACGCTAGTCATTGCAAAGAAAATTATCTTTTTTGTAAGTATTGTTTTCATCTCTTGGAAAGTTGTTCCATGGATTATGAAAATGCTCGTACCACTTCGCGTAACAGAAGCATTAATTAGTGCAGCTCTTATTATTTGTTTCTCTTTTTCGTATTACAGTGAAATGATGGGGATTGCAGGTATTATTGGAGCATTCGCAGCTGGAATTGCCATTTCTCAAACAGAGTATAAGCATGAAGTGGAACATAAAATTGAACCAATTGCTTATGCAATATTTGTTCCAGTGTTCTTCGTAAGTATCGGAATGGAAATTACATTTCAAGGTATCGGAAGCCAGCTTTGGTTCATTATCATCATGACTCTTATTGCGATATTCACAAAGTTAATTGGATCAGGTTTAGGCGCAAGACTGACAGGATTCAACCTTCAATCTTCTATTAGTATCGGTGCGGGAATGGTTTCGCGCGGAGAAGTGGCGCTTATCATCGCAGCAAATGGACTTGCGGCGAATTTGTTAGCGAAAGAAAATTTCACAGCGATTGTCATTGTTGTTATATTGACGACAATTATTACGCCGCCGCTTTTGAAGAAGTATTTTGTATAGAGAGGAAGGGCTTATCTGATGTAGGTAAGCTCTTTTTTTATTGCAAAATGCAGTGGTCATGTAGCATGAATGGATTGTAATTATGATAAAATCTATGTATGTGATATGACAAGGAGAGGGAAGTGTGAAGATTACAAAGGGGAAAGTTATAGGTGTAATCATACTTATTGCACTATGTATACCATTTACTGCATGGAAAGAGTCAAAAGTGGAAAATTTTCCAGTTTCTATTTTTTCTTCCTATGTAGAAGACGAAAATCCGAAAGACTATAAGTACACTGCTTTTGTACCTGACTTTGCAATTTGGATACATGGATGGGAAAAACAGCAATCTGAAGGTGAAATAACGTCATATAAAAAAGGGGATCGAACTGTAATTGTTCACCATCCACCTGGCAATGATGGTTTTTATCTATATGATACAAATGATATTAGAGAATATACGCAACCATAAGAAGTGGAGGTTAAATAGTGAAAGCTTCAACATTACTATTTAAAATTGAAAGTAATATGGATCAATTTTCACCAGCCGAAAAGAAGGTTGCCATGTACATAATGGAGAATGCAGAAATTGTTCCGAACTTAACGACGAAAGAAGTGTCAACGAATGCAGGCGCAAGTGAGGCAAGTGTTGTTCGCTTTTGTAAGTCGATTGGGATTGGGAGCTTTAAATCATTTAAAATCGCGCTCGTTCGTGAATTAACGATTGCTGATTATAATATTAATGATTTTTCAGTGATGAATACGGAAGATGGACCGTACGACTTGTTTAATAAAGTTACATATGTGAATAAAGCTGCAATTGAGGCGAGCGTTACTGCGATAGATAAAAAGGAACTTGAGAAAGCTGCAGATCGTATTGTAAATGCGGATAAAATTATATTTTACGGAGTAGGCGGATCGGCTACTCCGGCGATGGACGGGGCTTATAAATTTACAAGGCTCGGATTTACAGCGATGATGCTATCTGATTTTCATATGATGTTGCCACTCGTCACGAATTTAAAAGAGGGAGATATATTTGTGGCGATTTCAACTTCTGGGCGGACGAAAGATGTGCTCGAAATGGCGCAATATGCGAAGAAGCGAGGGGCTACAGTTATTGCGATTACGAAGCTAGACCAATCATCTCCGTTATATAAAGCGGCAGACATTCGCCTTTGTATGCCAGATGTAGAGCAAGACCATCGCATTGCGAGTATTGCTTCGAGAATGACGCAACTGAATATGATTGATGCTTTATATGTGATTACTTTCAATCGAATTGGTAATAAAGTATTAGATCAATTTATGGAGACGAGAGAAGAAGCATTACGGTTACGGAAATTGAAGTAGAAGAAAAGATGGGGAGACTCATCTTTTTTATTATCTTTGACACAAATATGTCATGTTGTGAAATTTTATTTCATAAAATAAGAAAGAGTTATTGATTTTTAGTTTCTTAAAGTTATAATAAAAGTGTGAAATATAATTTCGAAGAGGGTGGCAATATGTTAGAGAATTTATCGACAGAACACCGTAATGAGAAAACGATGAATCTAGATGAGATGAGTATAAAAGAAGTGTTACAAAGTATGAATGAAGAAGATCGAACTGTTGCGTTAGCAGTTGAAAATGAAATAGAAGAAATTGAAAAGGTTGTACAAATTGTTACTAAGTCTTTTGAAGAAGAAGGCCGTTTAATTTATATTGGGGCTGGTACGAGTGGCCGTTTAGGCATTTTAGACGCAGTAGAATGTCCCCCGACATTTGGAACAGATGATAACATGGTTCAAGGATTTATAGCAGGTGGATTGAAAGCGTTTACTAAAGCGGTGGAAGGTGCCGAAGATCGTGAAGAGTTAGCAAAAGAAGATTTAAAAAGTATTGGATTAAATGAGAAAGATACGGTTATTGGAATTGCAGCAAGTGGTAGAACACCCTATGTAATTGGCGGATTGAAATATGCAAGTAGCGTGGGAGCAAGTACAGCTAGTATTTCCTGTAATAAAAATGCTGAAATAAGTAAATATGCAAAACTAAATGTGGAAGTGGAAACAGGCGCAGAAATATTAACAGGCTCAACACGGTTGAAGGCTGGCACAGCGCAAAAGTTAGTACTCAATATGATTTCTACAGCGTCTATGATTGGTGTAGGGAAAGTATATAAAAACTTAATGGTAGATGTTCAATCTACAAATGAAAAATTGGTAGAACGCTCAAAACGAATTATTGTTGAAGCGACAGGCGCTAGTTATGAAGTAGCTACAGAGTGTTATGAGAAAGCAGATCGAAATGTGAAAGCTGCAATCGTTATGATATTACTACAGTGTGAATATGGGGAAGCACTAGAAAAATTAAAAGGTGCGAAAGGATTTGTGAAGAAAGCACTTTAAACTTTGGGGAGGGGGATTCTATTATGAAGAAAGAAGAGAGAATGGCCAAAGAAATTTCAGAGCAGCTTGGGGGAGTAAAAAATATTCGTGGCATTGCTCATTGTATGACGAGGTTACGATTAACGCTTCATGATGAAAGTAAAGTGAACATGGACCTTTTAAAAAAGGTTGAAGGTGTTATGGGAGTGATTGAAGATGAAACGCTTCAAGTTGTTGTTGGGCCAGGGACAGTAAATAAAGTAGCAGCTGAGATGGAAGATTTAACGGGACTGCGAATTGGTGAGGTGGCAGATCACCACCTTGAAGATCTTGGGCAAGAGATGAAGTCAGAGATTAAGAAGAAAAATAATACACCAGTGAAAAACTTTTTAAGAAAAATAGGAAGTATTTTCATTCCGCTAATTCCGGGACTTGTTGCGTCAGGAATTATAAATGGGGTTGCTAACTTTGCGAAAAACGCAGGTGCTGACCCGAATGCAACGTGGCTACAAATGCTACTACTTATTGGCGGCGGTATCTTTACATTCTTAGGAATTTTAGTCGGTTGGAATACAGCGAAAGAATTTGGCGGGACACCAGTTCTTGGGGCAATTGCTGGTATTTTAATTTTCAATCCGGCGATGGCAAATGTAAAATTATTCGGTGAAGCGCTAGTACCCGGACGGGGCGGATTATTTGCAGTTATTTTTGCAGCATGGCTTATGGTTGTAGTTGAGAGACGAGTGCGAAAAGCTGTGCCAAATGCAGTTGATATTATTGTGACACCACTCATTACTGTATTAGCTGTAAGTATAGTAACGATGTTAGCGATTCAGCCAGTAGCAGGCTTCTTATCTGATGGTATTACAAGCGGTATTAATGCAATTTTAAATGTTGGCGGAGCATTTGCTGGAGCTGTGCTTGCCGGAACATTTTTACCTCTCGTAATGGTCGGATTACATCACGGTTTAACACCGATTCATATGGAATTTATTAATCAAACGCACGTAACGCCTTTATTACCAGTATTAGCAATGGCTGGCGCTGGGCAAGTAGGAGCAGCAATTGCGATTTATGTGAAAACAAAAAATAAACGCCTTCGTAATGTGATTAGAGGTGGATTACCAGTAGGATTTTTAGGAATTGGCGAACCGCTATTATACGGGGTTACATTGCCACTTGGGAAACCGTTTATTACTGCTTGTTTAGGAGCGGCTGTCGGTGGTGCATTCCAAGCTGTTATGAAAACGGCTTCACTCGGAATAGGTGTATCAGGATTATCATTAATTCCGTTAATTGCTGATAATAAATATTTATTATATTTCCTTGGATTAGTAGTGGCATATATTTTCGGATTCATCTTTACGTACTTCTTCGGCTTTAAAGAAGAAATGGCAGAAAACATATAGAGAAAGGGATTCCTTTCTCTTTTTTTATATTAATAGAAGGAGAGATTTATATGATAGGAGTTTCAATTTATCTTTCAAAAGAGCGAGTAGAGAAACAAGAAGCATGGTTAAAACTAGCGAAAGAAAACGGATTTTCATCTGTTTTTACATCTCTTCACATTCCAGAAGATGATCCGAATACGTATAAGGAGTTAATTCAAATACTTGGGAAACAAGCTCTCGAAAATGAAATGGAATTAATGGTTGATGTCTCTCCAAAATCGTTAAACCATTTAGGGATGACGTATGAAAATGTGGAAGAGTTATTAGACTTTGGCATTACTGGTTTACGAATGGATTACGGTATTACGCCAAAAGAAATCGCACGTGTATCTCATAAGATGAAGGTAGCTTTAAATGCGAGTACGATTACAGAATCATTTTGGAAAGAGTTACTTGCGGAAAATATACGAGTAGATCGTTTAGAAGCGTGGCATAATTTTTATCCACGTCCAGAAACAGGACTAGCAAAGTCGTTTTTACAAAAACAAAATAAGTATTTACATGAGTGCGGAATAAAAACGATGGCATTTATTCCGGGAGATGGTGAAAAACGCGGTCCATTATATGAAGGTTTACCGACATTAGAAAAACACCGCTATATGCGGCCGCTTGAAGCGTATTTAGAACTTGTGCAAGATTGTGGTGTCGATAAGGTGTTAATCGGGGATATAAGCGGAAGTGTAGAAAGTGTACAAGAGATAGCGAGCGCGAGTAATGGAATTATTCCAGTGCGATATCAATCATTTATAAATGATAGCGACACTGTACAACTGTTAGAACGAGTGCATACGAACCGGCTTGATCCAGCACGTGATGTCATTCGCTCTGTAGAATCACGAGAAGAAAATAAAGTCGTGTTACAGCCGATGTCTACCATTTCAAGAAAGAAAGGCGGCATTACAATTGATAATGAATTGTACGGTAGATATGCTGGGGAGATGCAAGTTGTTGTAAATGATTTACCTGTAGATGAGAAAGTGAATGTTGTCGGAATGGTTGTGGAAGAGGACGTACCGTTATTGCCTTATATTGGTGCTGGAAAAAAGTTTCAACTTTTTCTGTGTGATAGAGTAAAAGCTTGAATTAGCGCTATTTTATAAAAGACATTATTCGTAAAACGGATAATGTTTTTTGTTTTCTTTAAAAAAAGCATTTGACGAATGAAAAGAAATACCGTATTGTTTTGTCTTGTGAATAAATGTTCACCATAACAAAACAAAGAAGGAGAGTTCAAAATGAATCAATATATTGGGAATTTAATTATTCGTATCGTGTTAGGAGTGACATTCTTTGCACACGGTTTAGCAAAGTTTCAATCAGGTATAGATAACGTAGCAGGATGGTTTACAAGCATCGGTTTACCAGGTGGTCTTGCATACGGCGTAGCAACAGTTGAATTAGTTGGTGGTATATTATTGATTATCGGTTTAGGCGTGAGGTATGTAGGATTGTTATTCGCTCTTATTTTGGCTGGAGCTATCGTAAAGGTAAATGGAGCAGCAGGCTTATTAGGAGATGGAAAGAATCCGGGATATGAATTAGATCTTGCATTATTATCAATGGGTGCGTATTTATTCGTTGTAAAAGCAGAAGGATATGTAGATCGTTTTTTAAAAGAGAAAGTAATGAAAACGAAGTAAATTTCATTTTTTAAGTGTTGACTTGACGACTTGGTGTAACTATAATGATTACAACAAGTCGATTAGTAATAAAATGATTCGTATATTTTTTTATTCCAGTTGTAACTAGTTTAGTTACAACTGGAATAAAGCTTAAAGAATAAAGGAATATAAAAGAGTAAATAAAAAGTGGAGGAAATAACATGTCAAAATTACATTTAGAGGTTTTTACAGGATCTGAGCAAGCATTTCAAGTTACATCCACAATTGTATACGGAGAAAAAGATGCAATTCTTATCGATGCACAATTTTTATTAAGTGATGCGCACCGTTTAGCAGCTCAAATTATTGAAACAGGAAAGAATTTAACTCATATTTATGTGACTCATTTCCATCCAGATCACTATTTTGGATTAAATGTATTACATGAAGCATTTCCAGAAGCGAAGATTGTTGCGTTACGGAATACTGTTGAAGATATTCGTAATACATTTGAGAAGAAAGTGGAACAGTGGAAACCATCTATTGGGCATAATGTTCCTCATCAACCAATTGTTCCAGATGAATTAACAGAAGAGAAATTGATTTTAGAGGGAAATGATTTAATCATTAAAGGTGGTTTGCAAGGTGATACACCGAATAATAGTTATGTATGGATTCCATCATTAAAAGCCGTTGTTACAGGCGATATCGTTTATAACAATACTTTCGTATGGACGTTAGAAACAGATGCTGAAGCTCGTCATAAATGGTTAGAAACATTAAGTGAACTTGAAAATCTTCATCCTGAAATTGTTGTAGCGGGTCATCGTGATTATGACGTACCAAATACAGCAGACGCGATTAAACATACTCGTAAATATTTAGTTGCATTTGATGAAGTTCTTGCAGGAAATCCTTCAAGTGAAGAAATTCAAACGGCAATAAAGGAACGATTCCCGCACGTTAAAGCGTTAGAAATTGGACTTGTTTTAGCGGCAAACGCGTTTGGGGTGAAAAAATAATGAAGCAAAAAACAAATTTAGAAATTGTTCGAAGCACATATGAAGGACCATCTTCTTCAAATGCAAAACATTTAGCGGAAGCTCTCTCTGAAAAAGTAGAGTGGACAGAGGCGGCAGGTTTTCCGTACGGCGGAACGTATATAGGTACAGAAGCTATAATGGAAAATGTATTTAGTCGTTTAGGATCAGAATGGGATGATTATAAAGCGAGTGTAAATACGTACCATGAAGTAAACGGAAAAGATGTGATTATTGCTGAAGGCGTTTATTCAGGAGTTTATAAAGAGACGGGAAAATCATTTGAGGCGGAATTTGTTCATGTATGGCAGCTTGAAAATGGAAAAATCATGAAATTTAAGCAATATGTGGACAGTTACATTGTACGAGAAGCGATGAAGGCTTAAAATGAAATAAGGAAACAAATGGAATCGACTATGTGCAGGCGATTCCATTTGTTTATGTAATTATTAGGGGGAATGGGGAGTACATAATATGAAAAAATGGATAATAGGGGCAATTACAATGATTGTAATTGCGATAGGAGCTGTATTCGGTGTTACTAAACTTCTTAATTATATAGAGGAAGAGGAGAAGAGTCTTAAAACACAAAAAGTGATGAGCCAACAGGACAAGAAAGTTGCGGAAGAGAAGCCACAATTTAGTGAAGATGAAATTATTTCTACAATGCATAGGATGGTACATCAAAAAGTGAAATCATCTGATAAATGGGGATTTATCGAAATGACAAATAAGGAAATTCGTAGTGAGAAGAACGCAGTAGAAAGCAGTACAAATTTTAAATATAAAGCAAAGCTACTTTCTACTTTGGAGCGTTGGGAGAAAGGGGACTTTTCACAAACGGTTGAGGATCATAACTTTTTGTGGGAAATTCAAGGTGGTGATACCGGAAAGGCAACAGAACGTTTATCGCCAGAAGAAGAAAAGCAGTATGTGAAAGAAATGAAAGGTAAATAAAAACATCGCCACTTTGGTGGCGATGTTTTTGATTAAGAATGTTTTCGCATTAAAGCTCTAGTTGGCTGAACAGCAACGGTTTTGAAATGAGAAAATAAATAACACCCTGTCACGACGATGATTGTACCGAAAATTTGAATCCATGTTAATTCTTCTCCAAGGAAAAGGAATGCTAAAATAGCTGTGAAAATTGGATTGAAATTTAGAAAAATCCCCGATGTAGTAGCGCCTAATTTCTGTACACCAATATTCCAAAACACCATACAAAGTACTGTTGAAATGAGTCCTGTATATAAAAGTGATGTTATGAAGGAAGAATTAATATTGGAAACAGTGAAGTTGCCTATGTTAAATGGAAGCAATAAAATGACGCCGAAAATACCAGAATATAACGTCGCCATTAGCGGTGTAACTATTTTTGTCGCCCATTTACTACAAACAGAATAAATACCCCAAATACATACTGCCGCCATCATCCATAAATCTCCGCTATTAAAATGTAGTGAAAATAAAAGAGCGAAATTTCCTTTTAAAAGGACGAGCATAACCCCGAAAAATGAAAGAATCATAGAAAGAATTTGAAGTGTATTTACTTTTTCTTTTAGAAATAGCACAGAAAATAATGCAATTGAAATAGCGTTCAATGTAGAAATAAGACCTACATTCGTTGCGGATGTTTTTTCTAGTGCTAAAAATTGAAAAATGTTAAAAAGAACGACTCCTGAAATTCCCATAAGTATTAACGGAAGTATTGCAGAGCGTGGTGGAATGATTTTCTTCTCTTTAAACCATACCATTGGTAATAAACAAATGATCGCAATTAGCCATCTTAAACTTGTCAGTGTCATCGGAGATGCATGATCGACGAGTGATTTCCCAACGACGAAATTTCCTCCCCATAATAAGCTTGTTAATAATAGTAAAAAGACATAAAAATAAGGCATGCTAAAAACCCCTTTGTTGAAATAAGAATGAACTGTAAATAATTTTAGCATTTTTCTTTATTATCTAATATATTATTTTGTATAATGGTGAAAACTCGATAAAATGTTTCGTTAGAAATCTTATTTACAGAAAAACATTCAGTTTTATATAAGTTATGAGATGTTTCTTCGAATAATCGTCGGTAAGAAAAAAGGGGGAATTTTGATGGAGTCATCTGTTATTAAAGTGCTTGATGATTTGGATGTGAAAATTTTAGATATATTGCAGAAAGAATCACAAGTAAGTAATGCAGAGCTTGCACGCCGTGCTAATTTATCTCCAGCTGCGATGCATGCACGAATAAAAAGGTTAGATGGGGAAGGTTTTATTGATAAGCAAGTAGCAATTTTAAATCAAGAAAAGCTTGGATTTGATTTATTATGTTTCATTTTTATGAGTACGAATATTCATCAGTATGAAAAGCTGGAAGTGTTAGAACGAGAATTAGAATCTATGCCTGAAGTGTTAGAATGTCACTGTTTAACAGGAGAGTATGATTATTTATTAAAAGTTGCGAATCGTGATCGTAAAGAACTGGAGCATTTTATTAGAAAGCTGAATAAGCTTGGTATTACACGTATACAGACGAGTTTAGCACTTCGTGAAATTAAATATTCAACGGTATTACCGATACGAAATGAGGAACCGAGCATCGATTAAGTTGCTTGGTTTTTTGTTTGTGTAAAGTGAAACTTTAATCAGTGGGGGTTTTGTTCATCCACCACTGATTATTAGCCTTCACCAATCGGGCGTTTAGGGGCAGCCCGACTCCCACCTATCTTCTTTGCTTCAGCCGAATTTTGAGGTGGGAGTCTTACTGCCCGTTAATGCGGGATAAAATTCAGAAAAGTAATTGACGGAGAGAAAAGAGAGATGTATTATTATATGAAATTATGAATTAAAATTCATATAATGTTATAAATATTAACACTGGGGGCAAGGGGATATAATATGAAAATCTTTAATGCGGTTACAAGTGATGTGAAAGAAATTTATAATCTCATTGAAATGTATGCAAAAGAAGGAGTTGTTTTGCCGCGTTCTCTTTTGTCTCTCTATCAATATTTACAATGTTTATATGTTATGAAAGAAGGGGAGGAAGTCGTTGGAGTTGCTGGTTTGCATGTGTTAGGAGAGGATCTCGCAGAAGTACGATCGTTAGTAGTTTCGCATACATATGCAGGAAAAGGGATAGGGCGTAAGTTAGTGAATCATGTAATGAATGAGGCGGCGAAGATAAAAGTGAACAGGGTAATTTCTTTAACATATGAAACAGAATTTTTTCAAAAGTGCGGGTTTGATTTTATGAATAGAGAAGCATTGCCAGAAAAAGTGTGGATTGATTGTAGACATTGTCCAAAAGTTGATTATTGTGATGAGGTGGCGATGATACGGTATGTGGGGTGAAATTTTTAGAGAGAAAAAAGGCCCACTATTATTTAAGAAATAGTGGGTATCTATATTTTAATCAGAAATGAGATGTTGTTAAGAATTTGAATTCGTTTGTCTCACTGCAAAATTAAAAATGGGATTTTTAAGCTCATAGTTATAAGTAGAACCATCGACCAGCCCTACAACTTTATCGCTATCATAAAGGTCGAGCATAAATTGTGCCATTTGTTTTGCCGTGTGGAATTTCGGTACAACACCATCATATTGGAACTCATCAATATTAAATGAACGTTTCGCAAATTCTGTTTCAGTTGCACCAGGAGCTAAAACTTTTACTTGTAATTTTGCACCTTGTTCTTTCAGTTCGTGAGATAGTCCTTCTGTAAATGTACTTACATAAAATTTCGTAGCGCAATACGTAACAGCATTGGCAACAATCGTGTATCCACCGCCTGATGAAACGTTAATAAGCTGTGTTCCTTCGGTCATTGAATAATCTCGAACGAAAAGGGAAGATAGTATTGTTAGTGCTTCTATATTTACATGCAACATCGTTTCTATCTTGTTTAAATTTTGTTCAGCAATTGAGGCGAAATTACCAAAACCTGCGTTGTTAATCCACGTTTCAATTTGAAAACTTTGTAGACTTTCATAAAATTTATAAACTTCTTCAGTGACGGATAAATCAGTTCTTCGAATGACAACATCCAACTCTGGATGCATTTCGTTAATTTTTAATTTTAATCCGTCTAATTCTTCTTGTCTTCGAGCTACAAGTATTAAATTTTTTCCGCGAGATGCAAAGGCTAAAGCGGATTCATAGCCAATTCCTGAACTAGCACCAGTAATAACAGTATATTTCATATAAAAGCCTCCTAAATTCAAATTAATTTATCATGGTTAGATTGTATTTGTTAGAGTATACTCTAAGTCAAATGTTTTTTATAATTTGGATAAGGCAGTAAAATATATGAGAGTAAATGGCGTGCGGAGGGAGAATGGTTATGTACACAATTAGCGAGGTAGCTAAATTATTAGGAGTGAGCACACATACATTACGTTATTATGAAAAGGAGAACATATTAATTGCAAATCGCGATGCAAATGGAAATCGACTGTATGAAGAGTCACATATAAAGTGGTTGCAGTTTGTAATGAAATTAAAACAAACACAAATGCCGATAGCGAAAATAAGAGAATATGCTAGATTATATTTAGAAGGGGAGCATACAACCGAAGCTCGTTTACAGCTCTTAGAAGATCATAGGAAATCTATTCAGATTCAAAGAGAAAATTTAGAAGTTACAGAGAAAATGCTCGAAAATAAAATTATTGCATACAAAGACTCGTTGAAAAGTAAATAGCGTACAAAATATTTCGTTCTTTGTTGCATGTTGAAAAGGGAGTACAGGTCTTTGTTTTGGAATTTATCTATGAGTATTTAATTATAATGTGCCGATAAATTAAAAAAGAGCAGTTAGTTAAAAGCAACTGCTCGATTCAAAGGGATCTCCAAGGGGGGAATGGAGAAAATATTATGTTACTACCATTATTGACAGATTATTAAGAAATATACATGTGGATTTAAGAAATTTAAAATATTTTTGGGTTAATAGAATCCGGGTGTTGACACTTTATCAATTGGTCATGTAGAATGTTTATGAATGACATTCAGTCATTTTTTTCTGTGGAAGGGTGTAGATAAGCAACTTTTATATGTAGTTAGCTTAATAACGGAACAAATATAAGGATAAATGAGGATGATATTGGTTTTTTAAATAGTAGTTAGAGTGAGATTATATTTTTTAAATCAAAAATGACTGACGGTCAGTCAGTAAATAATAGAAAGTGAGAGATATGAAAAATAAAGCTTGGTTATATGTCATATTAACATGTATCTTTGAAATTTTTTGGGTGTTTGGTTTTAATACAGCTCATACTTGGTGGCATTGGGTCATTATTGTAGGAGTTATCGCTGTTGATTTTTACTTCCTATCGAAAGCGTGCGAACATCTTGCAACAGGGACTGTATATGCTGTGTTTGCCGGAGCTGGTACGGTAGGTACTTTCCTAATGGATGTATTCCTTTTCGGCGGCAGTTTCAGTGTAGGAAAACTATTCTTTATCGTGATGGTTGTAGCGGGCGTTATCGGTTTAAAACTGGCTGATAATAAAGAAGAAACCGCGGAAGAAATTGTGAAAGGAGCTGCTTAAAAATGGGCTGGTTTTTCGTATTTTGTGCTGCAATTAGTGAAATAGTCGGTGTGATAGGCCTTAAAATGTATAGTAAAGATAAGACGTTAGCAAATGGAGCGATTTATATAGGTGGATTTGCAACTTCCTTTGCATTCTTATACACATCTTTCTTGTTCTTACAAGTAAGTGTAGCTTATGCGGTTTGGATTGGCATTGGAACAGCAGGAGCTGTTTTATTAAATATGTTTCTGTTTGGTGAATCGAAAAGTAAGGCACGTTTGATTAGTGTAGCTCTTATCGTATGTGGAGTTACGGGGTTAAAAGCTCTTTCATAAGAAAAGGATATTAAAGCTAAATCTCCTAACGATTTGTTGGGAGATTTTTATTATGAAAAGTGCACTATAATTGACAGTACAGCTAGTTATTTTATAAAATGAGTGACAGTCATTCAATACGCGTGTGAAAGGGTTTAGATGATGAATAAAAAAGAAAAAATTGTCTATGCAGCTATTGAAGTGTTTCAGGAAAAGGGCGTTGAAAAAACGAAGATTTCTGATATCGTGAAATTGGCTGGCATTGCACAAGGAACTTTCTATTTATATTTTCCTTCTAAGTTATCTGTTATGCCTGCAATAGCAGAAGTGATGGTTGAGAAGATGATACTTGCAGTGAAAGAAAAAGTACAGAACGATTCACCTTTTTCAAGTAAGGTTGAGCAAGTAATAGATGCAGTGTTTAACTTTATAGCTGAATATCGTGAAATACAAGCTTTAATGTATGCGGGTCTTGCATCTACTGAACATATAAAAGAATGGGAAGCTGTGTATGAGCCTCTTTATATATGGCTAAGTGACTTTTTAAGTGAGGCAAAAGAATCAGGTGAAATTCGTGATTCGGTTCACGCAGAGCGAACAGCGAAGTTATTTATCGCTCTTGTTGAATCAGCAGCGGAACAAGTTTATTTATATGATCATAAAGATGATGAGCAAGTCGAGCTACAAAAGGCAGAAGTACTAGATTTTTTAACACATGCACTACATATAAAGAAGTAGTAAGATGAACCTGTCTGAAAAGGTAGGTTCATTTCTGCGGGAAACTGAATGATAGTCATTCACCCTGTGTTTATGTATGTGTGGAAGGATAGAGTGAAATTCTAATGAGTGGGGACATCTTTACTCAGTATGAGCCCACAAATAGCAGGATAAAGAAAAAGCTTCTTGGGCATTATTTTTGAGAGGAACTACGGGAAGAGGTGTTAAAAATTGAAGAAACCGATAAAAGAACAAAAGATGGTATTGATCATTCTTTTGAGTAATATATTTATCGCTTTTTTAGGGATTGGATTAATCATTCCGGTTATGCCGTCCTTTATGAATGATATGAATTTAACAGGAAAGACGATGGGTTATCTCGTTGCAGTGTTTGCAATGGCGCAGCTTATTACTTCACCTATTACGGGTCGTTGGGTCGACATTTACGGTAGGAAGAAAATGATAATCATTGGATTATTTATTTTTGGTGTTTCAGAGCTTCTTTTTGGATTAGGTACAGATGTTTGGATGCTTTATGCAGCGAGGGTGTTAGGCGGAATTAGTGCCGCGTTTATTATGCCGGGTGTTACGGCATATGTTGCTGATATTACTTCTATTCAAGAACGTCCAAAGGCGATGGGATATCTTTCAGCGGCTATTAGTACCGGATTTATTATAGGGCCTGGAATCGGCGGGTTTATTGCAGAATACGGTATACGTGTGCCGTTCTTTGTGGCAGCAGTGATTGCTTTTGTCGCATGTGTAATTTCCATCTTTATTTTGAAAGAGCCGTTAACGAAAGAAGAGCTTGCAGAGATTTCTGCTAATACGAAAGAATCAAGCTTTATCGGGGATTTAAAAAAATCATTAAATCCAATGTATGCAATCGCATTTATTATTGTATTTGTACTCGCATTCGGTTTATCAGCATATGAAACTGTTTTTAGTTTGTTTTCTGATCATAAATTTGGTTTTACACCGAAAGATATTGCTGCAATTATTACGATTAGCTCCATCTTTGGGGTAGTTGTGCAAGTATTTATGTTTGGCAAATTGGTTGACATGTTCGGTGAGAAAGTATTAATTCAAATATGTTTAATTGTAGGTGCAGTATTAGCATTCGTCTCAACTGTAGTCTTTAATTATTGGATTGTACTTCTCGTTACTTGTTTTATTTTCTTAGCATTTGATTTACTTCGTCCAGCTTTAACGACGTTTTTATCAAAAGCAGCTGGAAAAGAGCAAGGATTCGTTGCTGGTATGAACTCAACGTATACGAGTTTAGGAAATATCGCAGGACCAGCGATGGGCGGAATATTATTTGATATAAACATTAATTATCCATATGCATTTTCAGGTGTTGTTTTAATCGTTGGTCTCGGCATTACATTTATGTGGAGAGAGAAACAGCTAGCTCAAAGTTTTGCGAAGTAATGTAGTGAATAACGAAAAGCCTCTTACTATTTTTATGGTAAGGGGCTTTTCGTTTATAAACTTAATCCAAACCGCTTTAATTCAATAAATATCCCCTCTAATTGCTTTCCTTTATCCGTTAACGTGTACTCTACGCGAGGCGGAACTTCTGGGTATACTTTTCGCGTTATAATCCCTTGTGTTTCCAATTCTTTTAGGCGAAGCGATAAAGTTTTCGGACTAATCCCGTCCATTGATTTTTGTAAATCACTAAATCGTAAAGTTCCTTCGATAAGAAGGTCACGAATGATTAAAAACGTCCATTTTGTACTAATTACGTCAAGCGTTTTAGCGATAGGACAAGGTATACCAGGTAAACCTTTCGTTAATACAACTGGATCTATATTGCTCATGGAAATAGCCTCCATAAAATTTTTTTGAATGAATTTGCCTTATCGTATCACAAAACTATCTTTTTGGTAACTATATGAAAAAAATATCACTACTTCCATAAAGGAAGTTAGTGCATATACAATAGCAATACGAAATACAAAGGGTTTGTATGAGGAGGAGGTGATTTCCATGGGTATGAAAAAGTTGTTTATGTTTCTTAGTTTTTTTGTCATTTGTATTGTGCTTGTAGCATGTAGTGGTGAGCAAAAAACTGAAATTCAGTTATTAAAGGAAATGCCGAAGCCAAAAGCAATGACAATTGATTCTTCATTAAGTAAAAAGGAAGCGACAGAAATCGTGCATGCAGCTCAGCGTTTTTATGCATTTTGGGATACAGGTAAAGAGGAGCTTATTCCGCAGACGGTTACTGAAAATTTTTTCGATAACACACTGCCGAAAGGTCGACCACAAGGCACTGAAGGATTAAAGCTTGCGGCGCAAAACTTTCGTAAAGTAGTTCCAGATATACATTGCGAGATTGAAGATTTATTAGTGGTTGGTGATAAAGTAACAGCTCGTCTTTCTTTTACAGGAACTCATAATGATAAGAAAATCAATTTTTTTGCAATTGATATTTTGCATGTGAAAGACGGAAAGGTAACGGAAGATTGGCATTTAGAAGATAATCTTACGCTGAAACAACAACTTGGGTTAATAGCTGAAGAGTAAAATAAGGGAGAGAAAAGTTATGAAAAATATATTCATTATAAATGGGCATGAAAAATACGGTTCAAAGGAAGGTCGATTAAATAAAACGCTAGCTGATTGCATGATAAGTTTACTAAGTGAAAATCATCATGTGAAAACAACAACGATTCAAGATGGATACAGTATTAAGGAAGAGCAAGAAAAGTTTTTATGGGCTGATGTTGTAATTTATCAAACACCTATTTACTGGTTTAGTGTACCGGGATTATTTAAAACATATATGGATGAAGTGTATGAATACGGTTTGTTCTTTAAAGGTGCAGATGAATACGGAACAGGTGGTTTATTAAAAGAGAAGCAGTATATGTTTTCTACAACTTGGAACGCACCTGAAAAAGCATTCGGAGATAAGACGAAGTTCTTTGAAGGAGAAAGTTTAGAATCAGCACTTAGTCATTTACATCGTGTGCAGAAGTTTCTTGGCATGAGTCCGTTAAAGAGTTTTGCTTGTTATGATGTGGTGAAAAATCCTTATATTGAGCAATATTTATTGAACTTGAGAGATCACTTAGATAGAGTAATTAAATAATAGTTTGTATCTGTATGTGAAGAAGGTACTACTAAGGATGTAGTACCTTCTCTTTCATGAAATACGTTGAAAATCTTTACTCATACAGGACGGTTTTAGTTTTTTTGATTTGATTAAATGTTTAATATCAGAGATGTTATCGTATGAAAGTTGAGTATGATAATAGTTAATGTACTCAAGTAATGCAAAAATATAAATAAATAGAGTGAATGATACCCCGCCTAAAGGTAAGTGGGGATACCAAATTACAAAATCAATAGTAAACGTAATAAATCCCGTGACAATCAATGCTACATTTATCTTTTTAAGTACTTTTAAATATTGAATCATCCTAATAGGTGTAATAGATGTTTTCTCTTTTTTTAGTCGTTTCCGCTTTACGTACCAGTAAATTGCTCCTTGTAATAAGATAAACTCTAAAAGAAGAAATGAGATCCAAAAAGAAAATAGGGAATATAAATGTAACGTAGGATAAGCATAATTAAGTAAGTAACTTGTGAAAATAAAAGTAATGACTGAAAATAACTCACCTGTGTATAGATAGGAAAGTCTTTTTTCTAGGTTGCGTTTCATGGTTCTTCTCCTTTTATAAAAACTCATATTTTAATACGTGGATGGCTGTATCCATAACTTCGCAAAATTCGCCCAACCGAATGAATCAATTGTTACGTTTTTTAAAGAAGAAGGGTATGTTTTTCTTTTTAAAACGTGATAGTTAAATAAAATGATGTGTTCTGTTTGTAAAAACTCTTCGATCTCATACATGAGCTTATACCGTTTTTCTTTATTGTCTTCTAATAAAAAGGTATCAAGTAAACAATTAATTTGTTTTGCATAGTGTGGGTCCATGAATCGATTTACGAAGCAACTTTTATTTTTAAATACATTTAAAAATGCAATTTCATGATCGGTAGCAAATACTTCCCCCATGAAAATAATATCCGCATGTTTATCAATAGAACGATCCATATAATCTGAAACGAGAAATGGGTGAAGTTCTACGTGTACTCCTAATTGTTCGCAGCGTTCTTTTAGGAAATGTGCATCATTTGCACTATCTTTAAATGCGAAGAAGTAAATATGAATCGTCTCTCCATTATAGGTGCTCTTTTTTAAATACTCTTTCGCTTTTTCAAGAGAGTAGGACCTTTTAGGAACTTGGCGGCTTCTTTCAGGGAAAAAGCTTGAAGCAGCAATTGTTCGTCTGCCTTCTATGCTATGAAGTATCGTTTCAACGTCATATAGTTCTCTCCAAGCTTTTCGAAAGTGAATGTCGTGATGAGGACCAGGTTTTGTAAAGTTGAAGCTAGCATAAATACAACCTATTTCTTCTATTTGTATATCATGCCTTTCATTTTCCTCTTCATTTGGTAGTTCATAATCAGCATTTATTTGCAAATGATCAGGAATACCCCAAAATTCAATACGGTCTAATAACGCACGCTCTTTAAAATAATGGGTGAACGCTTCGAGTACGATATTGTCTTCAGAGTAATGAGTAAGTTTAAAAGGTCCAGTACCTATGTAGTGATGATTTTGAATAACTGCATCATGCGGTAAAATTGCGAGTTGCATGGAACTCACATAACGTAAGAAAAATAAATTTGGTTTTGCTAAATGGAATCGAATTTGCAGTGGTGATGGTGTTTCAATTTGGACAATTTCCTGTGTTAACCATGCGTAAGGAGATTGAGCTTGCTGCAATCTTTCAAATGAAAATTGAACATCTTTAGAAGTTAAAAGAGTTTCATTATGAAAATGTATATCTTTTCGTAAATAAAACGTCCACGTAAGTTGATCCTGACTTAATTCCCACGTATGAGCAATGTGCGGTTCCATTTGTTCTGTCACATCGTTATAAAAGACTAATGTATCAAAAATTTGACTAGTAAGATGGCTCTCCGTAGTTACAGCCACAAAAGCCGGATCTAATGGGAATATCTTTCTTGATATAGGAATCTTTAATATGTCGTACATATCATTTGAAGGTTCGTATCCAAAATGATGATGTAGTTTATTTTCTATTTTTTTTTGAAGTGCAAGAGGAAGGGGCTCTTTTAAAAGAAGAAAGACATCTTTTAATTTTTCTTGGGCTAACAGTTCATCTGTATAGGATTCAATTGCTTCTACGAAACTATGTACAAATATAATTTCTGTTTTATTTCCGCGACCACGCCCTGGTGTCCACTTAATGAATTGTTCCTCGCTCATTTTCTTTAATAAAATCTTCACGTTTTTCGTACTGCAATATAAAATATCCGCTAATTCTTGTAAGCTATTTCGTATAAGTTGCTGATCTTGTGAATGTAACCTTAAACGAACATAATAGTCCATAATCTTCATATGTATGCACTTCCTTCTATTTAAAAGGGGAAACTCTTTAGAATATTCTAACCTTTTTCTTCCTCTTTTTCAAAGTAAAATGAATAAGCATAAGGAGGGGGAACCGATGGGATTCTGGAGTATGCATCGAAATATAAAAATTAGAATTATAACATCATTTTTAACACGAGCGGTATCAACGATGATTTTTCCGTTTATGGCAATTTATTTTTCAATAAAGTTAGGTAGTGCGATGGCTGGTGCTTTACTACTAATTAATGTAATAGCTTCATTAGTAATTGGTTTATACGGTGGATATATTGGAGATCGACTCGGTCGTAAAAAAGTGATGATTATCGGCCAAAGTATACAAGTCGTTTCCATTGCTTGTATGGGAATTGCGAACTCAGATTATGTAGACTCACCGTGGTTAACATTTTTATTTATGCTAGTGAACAGCTTAGGATCTGGACTTATGAACCCAGCGACCGAAGCGATGTTAATCGATGTGAGTACACCTGAAAATCGAAAGATCATGTACAGCATTAACTACTGGGCTATTAACTTGTCAATTGCGATTGGAGCAATATTTGGCGGGTTACTATTTGAAAACTATAGATTACAATTGTTTATCGTATTAACGGTTGTTGCAGTTATTACTTTATATGTGATGGCTGTATATATGGAAGAAGTGTATGTGGCACGAAAAACGGTGGAGAAGAAAAATGTATTAAAAGATATGGCAGATAGTTATAAAGTCGTGATGAAAGATAGAGCGTTTTTAATTTTTTGTGCAGCAAGTATATGTACACTATCGTTAGAGTTTCAAATTAATAATTATTTAGGGATACGTTTACAGAAGGAATTTGAAACGGTGCACTTTTTCTTTGGGAATGGTTTTACATTCGATTTAACAGGTATTCGAATGCTCAGCTGGATATCGGCAGAGAATACAATTTTAGTTGTGTTATGTTCAGCGCTTCTTATTAAAATGCTGAAAAGATTCAATGATTTGAAAATCTTATATGTAGGTTTGTTCATTTATACAATTGGATTTACAATACTCGGAACGAGCAATAGTTTATGGATCTTATTAATCGCAGGGCTTTTCCAAACTGTAGGAGAGATGATGTATGTGCCAGTTCGTCAATCTATAATGGCGGACATAGTGCCGGATGAGGCAAGAGGTTCATATATGGCGATTAACGGAATGGTCTTTCAAGTGGCGAAAATGAACGGTGCATTAGGAGTTATGTTAGGTTCATTTATTGCATCTTGGGGCATGAGCACTCTATATTTCATCGTTGGTATGAGCAGTATTTTATTATTTATGAAGGCGATAGGGAAAGAGAAGTATCAGAATGAAGGAAATGTTTCTCAGATTGGATGAAACTATATAAAAGCGAACCAGTTATACTGGGACTCGCTTTTTATATAATTTTTAAAACGGATCAACTTCAGCTAAATCAGGATTGGCGTTAGGGTTTGTTAATAAGGTTTTCAGCTCACCTACTTCTGAGAGAGCGACGAGGATATAACCACTAATAAGGACGATGAGTCCGATGACACGTAATGTTTGCAATTTAATGTCACGGCTATTTTCTTCTGAGTTGTTTTGGGGCGTTGCAGGTGGATTGTTGTTCATAATAGAGCTCCTATCTTTTTTATTTATATGTGTAAAATCATTATTTAACTTATGGATAGGAATTATATAGTCATTTTCACTATATGAGAACTGCCTATGAAAAGTGATTAGAAATTTTGGGACGAAAAAAAGAGGCTGTCTCAAAAAATCATTAAAGATGAAGAAATGTTTCATATGGTGTTAATTTTGGTTTTTACAAATAAAAAGGTTAACCAAAGTAGTTATTTAACTACTTTGGTTAACCTATAATAACTATCCTAATATACGCAATGATTCTTCAATAAACACTGGGATGTCCTCTGGTTGTCTACTTGTTACTAGCTGATTTTGGCATACAACCACTTCTTTATCATGAAAATTTCCACCGGCATTTTTCAAATCGACCGCAATGGATTTATATCCAGTCACATCGCGTCCTTCAAGTGTTTGTGCAGTGATGAGTAATTGGGGGCCGTGACAAATAGCAAAAACAGGTTTTTTCGCATCCATAAATGCTTTGCTAAAGCGAACAAAACGTTCATCTGCACGAAGTATATCTGGGGAAAATCCGCCTGGTATAAAGAGGGCATCAAAGTTCTCTGGAGAAACATCATCAATACTTTTATCAATTACGACTTCACTTTTTCCTTGTTTACCGTGTACCGTTTTACCTTTTTCCATTTCAATAGTTGTTAATTCGTATCCCTTTTGATTAAAAGCTTCTACTGGCTCTGTGTATTCTGTGTCCTCGAAATAATCCGTTATTAAAATAGCAATTTTTTTACTCATTGCAATCAGCTCCTTATATTATATAATCGGTTCCAGAATCGTCCTTGAGCAACGCCTTTTATAAAGTGAAACCTTAATTCATATTTTTTCATTCCCTCCAGTTCCTTTGCCCTGTTAATTTAATAAATACCCTTTTTATTAGGACGTAAACATGTATTATCGTTTTTGTATGTAAAAATCATAAAATATCGGTTGTTTCAGTGATTCTTGTTTGAGGAAGAAAAATAAAAAAGCCAAGGAGGTAATTTATTTTCTCCTTGGCTTTTAAGATAATTCTTTTCGTTAAAGCGAAGAAACGCGTTGCTTCGTTTTTGGTACAATAATAAATTTGATCCAGATTAACCCGATAATCATAATGATAAGACTATGTGAAAATTGCCCTGTAGCAATGAGTATAACACTTGAAAATACAATGAGTTGAATACTTAGTAATGTGAAAATTAAGCTGAGAAATTGATTCATTCTTTTTTCAGTAGCAATCGGATATAATGCTACAATAATATTTCCTGAAAAATATTTCCACAGAGAACGAAGTTGCATAGAGATCATGTATAGGACGATGTAAGCAGTAGCACCTTTTACGTATATATTCGGAACAAAATATAGGATGAAAGCACCGATTACCCCCAAGCGAATATATATACCGAAATAATCATTACCACGTAAAAATGCAAGTGTGTATAAATAGAAGAAAGTAGCTCGTTTTTTATGTAGTAAAGGTTCGATCCAATTTGTAAGCCATTTTCTGCCGTTTACTTGTTTTTTTAGCTGCGGAACATCGGTAAAGATGCTAGCGAATTGATAAAAGCGTATGTCCATTTTTTCTTCTTGCTCAATTATGTATTCCCACGGTATTCGCTTTGTGGGCTGTTTCTTCGTATATAGAAGTAAGAAAGCGAGAAGTAAGAGTAATCCACCTAATACAATTACATTTGCAGTATAAAATAGCATGTAAATGATCAGGGCGTTACAAGCAATGCGAATGATAAACCATATGCTTTTTTCATAACTATCACGCCACATCCAATGTATGTATATGTTCCAGCCCTTTAGAATCATTAAAATTATAAAGATTGTACATAAGAAAGGTACGGTTAGTTGTAATGATTGCATGGCAAGCGGTACGATAACAAGGAACGTAAATATAAGCGGGAAAAGCTGAATGATGTAATTATATAGAAGAGATTTTTTAAAATAAGATGTTAATTTCTCTTCTAATGCAAGTAAATAGACAGCGTCCGGTTTTTGAATAAATGTGCGAACTTGGCATCTCGTTATAATGAGTGTAAGTACGATCGTGATGAGTAATAAAGATATTCCTTTAGAAGGATCCGTTTTAAGAAACTTAGCGTAATAATATGCACCTACACATGAGACGAAGATGAAGCTATATAGTAAACCGTTAATCATACGTGCAAAGTATGTGATGGCATTTTGAATATGTTGTTGAAAGCGAGAGCTCCATAGTGATTCGATTGACATGTTTTTCACCTCTTTTTTCTATTATATATGTTTTATAAAGTAAAAAACGAGCAAATTGCGTTACGCAACTTGCTCGTTTTTCTTTTCTTTATTTTTTTTCTGATCACGATTCATTAATGGATAGAAGGCAAAGCCAATTCCGAATAAACCAATTCCGAGAAGAAATGTTTTTATATCGGATGCGCCGGTTTTAATAACCCATAGTGCATAGCAAAGTGCGATAACTGCAACTACACCATCCATAATTCTTGAACCCATTTCATTCTTATATGTTTCACCAGTTGCGACTAGTTTTAACTGGAAGATTGGTGAAACGAGATATGGAATGAGGTAGGCCAGTGTTGATACGGTAATAACGAATGTATAAGCTTCCGCAATTGTTCCTGATAATGTTGAGAATAAGAACACTTGCGACATAATGTTTGTTAATCGTAGTGAATGAATTGGACTTCCTTTTTTATTCGTTTTTGCGAAGAAGGAAGGGAAGAAACCTTCTTTTGCTGCTTGATAAGGTACTTCTGAGCTTAATAAAATCCAGCCTAATATTGAACCGAATAGGGAAGTAAGAGCAAGTAATGCCATAAGTTTCCCGCCGCCATGACCCATTGCAGCGTTTAATGCATCTGCTAATGGACGTTCAGAAGCTTGTAATTTATCAACGTGAAGTACACCCATTGTTAAAATTGTAATTCCTAAGTAAATTGCAACTGTGATAAGTAATCCTGCAACAGTTGCGCGTTTTACCGTTTTTGGAGAGGTAGCTCGGTTTGATAAAAGAACGGCTGATTCAATCCCGATAAATGCCCAAAGTGTTGTAAGAGCAGCTAAGTTTACTTGTGAAAGTAGACCGTGTGATACGCCTTCTTTATCGATCATTGGTGTGTACCATTGTCCAAACTTTGAAGCTTCGAACGCAAATAACGTAACGACGATGAATAGAAGGAATCCAGTCACTTTCGTTGTTGTTGCTAAGAAGTTTAGCTTCCCAGCTCCGCTTACACCGTTTGTTAAAATTAAATGTGTTCCCCAAAGTAAGACAGAACAAATAGTAAATGTAATTAGTTTTCCAACTTCTATATTGAAAGAGCCAATTGAAAATAGTAGTCGTGTATCTTTCATAATTGGGAAGAAGAGCGATAAATATCCTGCGAAAGATGTAATAATGGCAACGTTACTTGCCCAGTTTGCAACCCAATATCCCCATACCATGCTGAAACCAGCCATTTTCTTTCTTTTTGGTGTTGAGAATAAAGCATATGCATGACTTTGTGGTCCTGTCGTTAAATCAGGACGACGAATTGCTAAATTACCGAAAACAAGAGCTAGCATTAAAACACCAAACCCTGTTGTTAACCAAGCTAAAGTGACACCGAGTGGGCTTGCTGTTTGTGCTAACGTACTTGGCACCATGAAAATACCAGCGCCAACCATGTTACCGACAACGAAAGCTGTTAGTACCCAAAAGCCCCATTTTTTTTGTTGCATAGAAAATACCTCCAAAGTTAGTATAACCAAGTCAAGCGAGGAGATATGTATGTCTTCCTGATAAGGAAGAGAAGGTCCAAACAAAACAAAAAAAGCACGTAATCTGCCGCTACATGCTTTCTATCTTATAAGAAACCCACGACATACCTCTCGATAGCTCTCCACAAACGAAACGTTTGTGACAGTTCTGCACTTATTAAATGCAGACCCAGCAAGCGTGTATGGTGGACACGACTTACTTCGGCAATCATTCCTTTCTCATTTCTTCATCAATGCCACTACATCTCCTGAAATGATACTCTTAATGACTGCAACCTCTACCTCACCGAGATACGAATGAGGATTTATGTATTAAATTAACATGTTTAAGAGTAACAAATGTATTTTTATACGTCAATGGATATAGTAATAATCAGATTATAGAGAAGAATTCGTTATTAGGTCCTGGAGGGTTTTAACTAAAAAGCAGCTGACCTAAATATTAGATCAGCTGCTACATATAAGATTAAACTAAGTTTAATACAGTTACTTTTTGACGAGTCATAGACTCAAGGCTCTTACGAATACCTTGTGCGCCCATACCTGAACCTTTTACACCGATGAATGGGAAGTGGTCAGGGCCGCGCTCTGTGCGTCCGTTAATTTGAACAGAACCAGTGTCGATTTTGTTAGCAATTGCAAATGCTTTGTTAATGTCTTTTGTGAAGACACTTGCTTGCAGACCGAACTCTGATTTGTTAGCAATTTCAATCGCTTGTTCGTCAGAAGAAACACGGATGATTGGAAGGATTGGGCCAAATGGCTCTTCCCAAGCAACTTTCATTTCTTCTGTTACGTTGTCGATTAATGTTGGATAAATTAGGTTGCGCTCACGTTTGTTACCGATAACGATTGTTGCACCTTTTTCAGCAGCATCGTCAATTAAACCTTGAACGAAGTCAGCAGATTTGTCGTCGATTAATGGAACGATTGTGCTGTTTTGTTCTGGAGATCCAACTGATAGTTCAGCTACTTGCTCTTTTAATAAGCCAGCTAGTTCGTCTGCTACATTTTCATGTACAAGTACACGCTTAATAGCTGTACAACGTTGACCTGAGTAAGAGAATGCACCGCTTACGATATGCTTTGCAGCTTCTTGTAAGTCTGCATCTTCACAAACGATACCAGGATCTTTACCACCAAGTTCTAATACAAGTGGAATCATCGCAGCTTTTTTCGCTAAATGTTTACCTGTATTTGTACCACCTGTGAACGATACCATATTTACGCCAGGATGTTCTACTAAGTAGTCACCAATTACAGAACCGCGTCCTGTAGCTACGTTTACAAGACCTTTTGGAAGGCCAGCTTTATGAAGTGCTTCAACCATTTTAACACCGCTAATTGCACCTTGAGTTGCTGGTTTGAAGATAACGGCGTTACCCATAATAAGTGCTGGTGCAAGTTTTGCAGCAGATAAGTTTACTGGGTAGTTAAATGGTGCAATTGCTAATACAACACCAAGTGGTGCGCGCTGAATAATCGCAAGTTTAGATTTAGATCCACCAGGGAAGCTATCACCCATCATGCTTTCACCGTGCATGTGAAGTGCTTCGTCAACTGTGTAACGAATTAAGTCAGCTGTACGAACGACTTCTTTTTGCGCATCTTTATAGCCTTTACCGACTTCTTTCATAATGATATCGGCAATTTCATCTTGCATATTTACGAGCTCATCAGCCCATTTATATAAATATTTTGCGCGATCTTGTAGAGAAGCTTCAGCCCATGATTTTTGAGCTTCTTTTGCAGATGCAATTGCTTCATCTACTTCTCCTTGAGTAATTGCTTGTACTTGCCCAATTACTTCGTGTAAGTATGGAGATGGAATGTCGATTGTTTGACCTGAAGAGCTTTCTCTCCATTCTCCGTTTAAATAAAATTTGTACGTATTGCTAGTTGTCATGATTAGTCCTCCTAAAATAGCAACTTGTAAGAGTGAGTATAAGGTGATTGTAGGTGGTTTGATAATATTTTTCAAATGAAATGTTTGTGAAAACGATTTCTTACTATTTTTTTATTTTGTATGCCCTTTCTTACAGAAGATTCTCTTATTTCAAGCTGAATTATAAGCAGAATGCATCACTTTTATTTTTTGTGATAAAAGATTATTTTATTCTAAAGCGAAAAAAATAATTGACAGAATACTCAATAAAGTTGTAAGATTATAAATGGAAAATAAATGAAGGGGGTGTGCGTAATGATTGTAATCGTAAATGTAATGGGCTTAGCTCTGTTAAATGGCGGAAAACATTCATATCATTACGCAACCCGTGCGGATATATAGGACCTTTTTGTCTTATGAGAAGCGTACGTTGCGTATATCGTAACGTACGCTTTTATGCATTCTATTGCATATCGTCAAAGCGGCGGTATGCTTTTTTTTGTTTATTTTCCTTGTTACTATAAAAAATCAGAATTTGGAAGGTGGAAAAATGTGATGAAATTGTATGGCTTACGAAATGTAAATGTGATGGGTTTGGATAGCGGGTAAAGAAATGTGAATCAAACGGGAACGAGAAAGGGGAGGTTATATTGTTTTCAGTATTACTAAAGTTAAGCTGGTTTTTTAGGGAGCATTGGAAAAGGTATAGTATCGCAATTGGGGTACTTTTAATTGTAAACGTGATAGAGGTAATTCCTCCGAAAGTGTTAGGAATTACCATTGATAACATTAAAACAGGGGCCTTAACGAATGAGGCAATTATGCAATATATTTTTATTTTACTTGGGGTAACGATTGGTGGGTATGTGCTTACTTTCATTTGGCAGCACCAACTATTTGGCGGTGCGTTCGTACTTGAGAAAACGATGCGTTCAAAATTTATGGGGCATTTACTTAAGATGACACCGACGTTTTATCAAAAAAATCGTACTGGCGATTTAATGGCGAGAGCGACAAATGATTTAAAAGCAATCTCCATGACAGCTGGTTTTGGTATATTAACGCTCGTTGATTCTAGTCTATATATGCTTACAATCGTTTGTATGATGGGCTTTTCAATTAGTTGGCAGTTAACATTTGCTGCGCTTATACCACTTCCGATTATGGCGTATGCGATGAATAGATACGGAAAGAAGTTGCATGAAAGATTTACAGTCGCGCAAGATGCATTCGGGGATATGAACGATAAAGTACTTGAATCAATTGCGGGTGTACGCGTTATTCGTGCGTATGTACAGGAGAAAGCTGATCAAGAAAGGTTTCATCAGTTAGGAGATGACGTATACGAGAAAAATATGAGAGTAGCAAGAATCGATGCATTATTCCAGCCGACTGTGAAAATGCTCGTCGGTCTTAGTTATTTAATTGGTTTAGTGTACGGTGCATATCTCGTATTCCAATCAAAGGTGACACTTGGCGAGCTCGTTTCTTTTAACGTCTATTTAGGGATGATGATTTGGCCGATGTTTGCAATTGGTGAATTGATTAATGTTATGCAAAGAGGAAATGCGTCGCTCGACCGTGTAAATGAAACGTTAGCTTATGAACCGGATGTAAAGAATCCGAAAGATCCAAAGGTTGTACAAGAGCCAGATTACATTCAATTTGATAACGTTACTTTTTCATATCCTTCATCAATTGAAACAAATTTAAAAAATGTTTCGTTCTCATTAAAACAAGGAGAGACACTTGGAGTTGTTGGGAAAACAGGAAGCGGGAAAACGACGCTCGTTCGTCAGCTTCTTCGTCAATATCCACTTGGGGAAGGGGATATTGCGGTTTCTGATGTGAAGCTAGATAAAATTACGAATGATAACGTACTTGGCTGGATTGGGTATGTACCTCAGGAACACATTTTGTTCTCAAAAACAGCGAAGGAAAATATTTTATTCGGAAATAGAGAAGCGACTGAAGAAGAACTTGAAAAAGCGATTGAAATAGCTGCGTTTAAAAAGGATTTAGAGTTTTTACCGGAAGGTTTAGAAACGCTCGTTGGAGAGAAAGGAGTTTCTTTATCAGGTGGGCAAAAGCAAAGGATTTCGATTGCGAGGGCTGTTATTCAAAATCCGGAAATTTTAATTTTGGACGATTCTTTATCAGCTGTTGATGCTCGTACTGAAGCGGCAATTATTGAAAACATACGAACAGAAAGAAGCGGGAAGACGACGATTATAACAACGCATCGTTTGTCAGCAGTGCAGCATGCTGATTGGATTCTCGTTATGGATAACGGTGAGGTTATTGAAGAAGGTTCGCATGAAGCGCTCGTTCGAAATGGGGGCTGGTATGCAGAGCAGTTCGAAAGACAACAAGGTGAAAGTACGGATAGTGGGGTGAAAATATGAGTGTTTCAAAACGATTGTTTCAATACGCGATGAAAGTAAAAGGGCCGATTTTTGCAGCGATGGCGATGCTATTTGTTTTCGTTATTGCAGAACTCGCGGGTCCTTTCGTCGCAAAAACGATGATCGATGAGCATATCGTTGGAATAGAGAGACCCTGGTATGAAACAGAAAAGAGTGAGGATGCTGTTTCATATAATGGCGCCTTTTATAAGCGAAGTGATCGCTTTGAACAAGGTGAGCAAAAAGGGAAAGAAGTCCGAGTGATTCAAGTTGGCTTTCAGTACTATTTTGTACCGAATAAAATAACGCTTGAAGGAACTCGTTCTGTTAAGGGTGATGTGCTTACAGTACAAAGTGGTAAGGCAGTGCAGGTTTATAAATCGAAAGCCTTAACGAAAGAAGAAGTATTTGCGTTTTATAAACCAGAAATAAATAGGTTATTACTACTTGGCGGTGGATATTTCGCTTTATTAGTAGTCGTATCATTATTTGCATACGGAAAGCAGTTCTTCTTACAGAAGGCGGCAAACAAAATTATTCAAATTATGAGGGAAGACGTCTTTTCCCATATTCAAACGTTGCCAATTCGTTATTTTGACCATTTACCAGCAGGGAAAATTGTATCGCGTGTAACGAATGATACAGAAGCGATTCGTGATTTATATGTAACAGTGCTTGCGACATTCGTCTCTAGTATCATCTATATTATCGGGATTTTCGCTGCGCTATTTTTACTTGATGTAAAACTGGCGGCGCTATGCTTACTTATCATCCCAATTTTAATTGTTTGGGCGATTATGTATAGAAAGTATGCGTCTGTATACAATCATAAAATGCGTTCGCGTTTATCGGATATTAACGGAACAGTGAATGAATCAATTCAAGGGATGCCAATTATTCAAGCATTTCGTCAAGAACATGAAACGAAGAAGGAATTTGAAGAGTTAAACGGTGATTATTTTAAATATCAAAATAAAATTTTAAATTTAAATGCAGCAACTTCGCATAATTTAGTGTCTGTATTAAGAAATATCGCTTTTACAGGTGTAATTTGGTATTTCGGTGGTGCTTCATTAAGTGCTTCTGGCCTCCTTTCTCTAGGGATACTGTATGCTTTCGTCGATTATTTAACGAGGTTATTCTCGCCAATTACGAACATGGTGAATCAACTTGCTAACTTAGAGCAATCGCGTGTTGCATCAGAGCGTGTGTTTGAATTGCTAGAGGAAAAGGGAGAGGCAGTAGAAGAAGAACGTATGCCTCGCTTAACCGGAAATGTGAAATTTGATAATGTTTCGTTTTCTTACAATGGAAAAGATGAAGTGTTAAAAAATATTTCTTTTGAAGCGAAACAAGGGGAGACAGTGGCACTTGTCGGTCATACTGGATCAGGAAAAAGTTCCATTATGAATGTGCTCTTTCAGTTTTATGAATTTCAAAAAGGGAAGCTTACGATTGATGGTCACGATGTAACAGAGATGCCGAAACAAGCAACACGTGAACATATGGGAATTGTATTGCAAGATCCGTTTTTATTTAGCGGGACAGTGGCATCCAATGTAAGCTTAGAAAATGAAAAAATTTCAAAAGATCGCATCGTAAAGGCGTTACGAGATGTTGGTGCGGAAAGGTTTGCTAACAATATAGATGAAAAAATTACGGAGAAAGGAAGTACACTTTCAACCGGAGAACGTCAGCTTATATCGTTTGCTAGGGCACTTGCTTTTGATCCTGCTATTTTAATTTTAGATGAAGCGACTTCCAGTATTGATACAGAAACAGAAGCGATGATTCAACAAGCGCTAGAAGTTGTGAAAAAAGGACGAACGACGTTTATTATCGCTCATCGTCTTTCAACAATTAAGAGCGCTGATCAAATTATTGTGCTTGATAGAGGAACGATTTTGGAAAAAGGTTCCCATGATGAATTAATGAAAAAGCGCGGGCGTTATTACGATATGTATAAAACGCAAATGGAAGGAAACCAGAGTGCTTAATTTTTAGAAGAACTTGCGATTTTCGCAAGTTCTTTTTTGAGAGGATTGTCCGCTTAGAAGTTAATATATTTCACCGGCGGAAAAACTTATAAATAAGTAGGTATTGTTTTACCTTTTTCTTTATAAATGCTATATTAAAAAATGTTACTTATTTTTTGTATGTAGCGCTATTTTTCCATTTTGTTTGATTATGAAGAAAAAGGTTAAACTAAATAAGAACATTTTCATTGAAAAATTGTTCGAAATTGCATACAATCAATATAGTTTTTAAATTCCTATCAGAATACTTGGAGGACTACTATCATGAAAAAATTATTTTCAGTGCTTGCAGTAACTACATTAGCGATTGGGATTGTAGCGGGCTGCGGTAAAGAAGAGAAAAAAGATACAGCTAATCAAGATGCATTACAGAAGATAAAACAAAGCGGTGAGCTTGTAATTGGTACAGAAGGTACATATCCACCATTTACGTTCCACGATACAAACGATAAATTAACTGGGTTTGACGTTGAATTAGCAGAAGAAGTTGCAAAACGTTTAGGTGTAAAGCCTGTATTTAAAGAAACACAATGGGATAGCTTACTTGCAGGAATAGATGCAAAACGTTTCGACATGGTTGCGAACGAAGTTGGTATTCGTGAAGATCGCCAAAAGAAATATGACTTCTCTAGTCCATACATTTCTTCTTCAGCAGCATTAGTTGTTGCGAAAGATAAAGATAAACCTGCTACATTTGCTGACGTAAAAGGATTAAAAGCAGCACAATCTTTAACAAGTAACTACGCAGATATTGCTAAGAAAAATGGTGCGGAAATCACAGGTGTAGAAGGATTTAGCCAAGCAGCAGAATTATTAAGTTCTGGCCGCGTTGATTTCACAATCAATGATAAATTATCAGTGTTAAACTATTTAGAAACGAAAAAAGATGCAAAAATTAAAATTGTAGATACAGAAAAAGAAGCGTCACAAAGTGGATTCTTATTCCGTAAAGGTAGCGACAAACTTGTACAAGAAGTAAATAAAGCGTTAGAAGATATGAAAAAAGATGGTACGTACGATAAAATAACGAAAAAATGGTTCGGTGAAAATGTATCTAAGTAGCGCATTGATGTCAGATCGATTGTCTACTTGGATAGATATTATGCAGACTTCCTTCGCGCCTATGCTGAAGGAAGCTGTCTTTACGACAATTCCGTTAACGCTTATTACATTTATTATCGGTATTATACTTGCGACGTTAACAGCGCTCGCACGTATTTCAGGTAGTCGTATTTTACAATGGATTGCTCGTATCTATGTATCTATCATTCGCGGAACGCCACTTCTTGTACAGTTATTTATTATTTTCTATGGCCTTCCAACTCTTAATATTGAAGTTGAGCCGTATACAGCAGCAGTTATTGGATTTTCATTAAATGTAGGTGCATATGCATCTGAAATTATTCGTGCTTCTATCCTTTCAATCCCGAAAGGACAGTGGGAAGCAGCTTACACAATTGGGATGACATACCCGCAAGCATTAAAACGTGTTATTTTACCACAAGCAACACGCGTATCAATTCCGCCGCTTTCGAATACATTTATTAGTTTAGTGAAGGATACGTCATTAGCGTCGTTAATTTTAGTAACAGAAATGTTCCGAAAAGCGCAGGAAATTGCGGCAATGAACTATGAGTTTTTAATTGTTTATTTTGAAGCAGGTCTAATTTATTGGGTAATTTGCTTCTTATTATCTATTGTGCAACAAATATTAGAAAAACGTTCAGAACGTTATACTCTAAAATAACCCTTTCATAAAAGGAGTTTTTGTTTTTATGATTTCAATTCAACATTTACAAAAAAGTTTCGGAGATAATACCGTATTAAAACATATAGACTTATCAGTTGAGAAGGGCGAAGTGGTTGTTATTATCGGGCCATCTGGATCTGGTAAAACGACATTCTTACGTTGTCTCAACGTGTTAGAAACGCCGAACGCTGGTAACATTCGCATCGGCAATAAAGAGCTCGATTTCTCTCAAAAAGTATCGAAGAAAGATATTGTAAATCTTCGTACGCAAACAGGTATGGTATTCCAACACCATAATCTATTTCCTCATTTAACAGCAATTCACAATGTAATGGAAGGGCTCGTTACAGTGAAAAAGATGGGGAAAGAAGAAGCGAAGAAAAAAGCAAACTATTTCCTTGAAAAAGTTGGTCTTGCGGATAAAGTAGACTTATATCCGTTCCAATTATCAGGTGGACAACAACAGCGTGTTGGAATCGCTCGTGCGCTTGCGATGGAGCCGGAAGTTTTACTATTTGATGAGCCAACGTCAGCACTTGATCCTGAGCTAGTTCAAGAAGTTTTAAAGGTTATGAAAGAACTTGCTAAAGAAGGAATGACGATGGTCATTGTAACGCATGAAATGCGCTTTGCTCATCAAATTGCGAACCGTGTTATTTTCATGGATGGCGGTGTCGTTGTCGAACAAGGTACACCGGAAGATGTATTTACAAATCCAAAAGAAGAACGAACGAAGAAGTTTTTACAAATGTTGCAGTAAATTAAGGAAGGTCTCAGGGCATATGCCCTGAGACCTTTTTGCCATATATATTTATTTTTGGAATCCGCCAAGACTTTGCTCAGCCATTGCAACTAGACGTTTTGTAATTTCTCCACCAACAGAACCGTTAGCGCGAGCCGTAGAATCTGCTCCTAATTGTACACCAAATTCTTGAGCGATTTCGTACTTCATTTGATCGATTGCTGCTGTTGCACCTGGTACTACTAATTGATTGTAAGAGCTTTGGTTTGCCATAGGAATATATCCTCCTTAGAGTTATAAAAATTTTTTTGGTTGGACTAGCTGGATTTGAACCAGATTATCGCCCCGTTTGGCGCTAATCCATCGGTAATTAAGTTTGTACTCATAGTATGGATGTTACCTAGAAAGATATACAAAAAAATAATTTGTAAATTTTGTAAAAAAATATTTCATCATTTCGTAAATTATGAAATAAGAGTAATCGTTGTATTTTTAAGAAAGAAGGCTAAACTAAGAGCGAAATCATATGCGTTTTTTTCTTTGTATAACCAGCTTGGCTTACTTAACTTATGATTTGTTAAAGTGAGACAAATTCCAGTTTAGTAAAATGAAAATTAAATCGGGAGCAACTGCATAGTTCTGTTTTAACCCAGGGTAGGGTAGAAAAAGGAACTGACCGCGTCTATGCGCGGCTAGATGCTCTCTTCAATCTAAAAAAAGGGCTTTTTAATTGTTTTTAAACGATAACGTATGGAGGAATCATGATGGGAATTTGCCCGCTTTGCAACGCGCTAGAATCACAAACATATTCTTGTCAAAATTGCCAAGGTATACTCCAAGATTATGGGAAAACTGTAGATTACATAGATGATTACAGTGCATATATGGATCAAGAATTATTAAGTGCAGTAGACGGTTTAACACATAATAATTCACAGGAGTATTGCAATCATGTTTTTTATTGCGGAGTATGTAATGTGGAAACTGAAGTTGTAGTGAAGCTCGTTTAAATAAAAAACTTCCACCTTATGAAGGAGGTGGAAGTTTTTGTTTTTGTATTTGTGAGTTAATCATAGGGGAAGGGATGTTTTCGGTATGTGACGAAGGATCTGATTTTATTTGTGACATTTTTTCTTTCGTATCGCGCAAAGAGTGTTCAGTTAAATAGATGGCATATTCATAAAATAATTGGCGCGTAAGTTCACTTTGTTCTTTTAACTTTTCATCTTGGAATACAGTTCGCCCCGGTTTAGAATTTGCTTCAAATAGCCACGGGTTTTCCGTGGTGTCTAAACCAATGTCAAAACCAATTTCTCCAATGTTCCCGGTTACTTGCCCATCAAGTGCATAACTGATTTGTAAGGCTGTTTGTTTTAGTTTATTTTCAATTTGAACTTGCTTTGTTGAATCAGGAAATAGTTCTTGAAGTAATTTCGTATCACCGCCGCTATTTACATGAGTTGTTAAGCTACCTTTGCCGGCGATTTTTGCGACGATTGCACTGACTACCCAATTACCAAAATGGTTTTTATTTGTATGAATGCGAAAATCGACGGGTTGCCCTTCGAATCGGAGCAGTGAGATACCTTGTTGTACGATAAACTTTTTTAAATCATGTCCTTTTAACACATGGTTAAGAAGGGCTTCTAATGATTGATACTTTCTTAGTTTGTTTTGTTCATTTTCACGATAACGACAATAGTAGCAATTATCAGTTTGAGAATAGAGTATTTGATGAATATTTCTTCCGAAGCTACCGTGTATTGGTTTCATATAAATGTACTTATACGTACCGAGAAGTCGTTCTACTTGTTCAAAATGTTGAAATACTTCTGTATTTGGTAAGAATGGTTTAATTGAATCTTCTTTCATTAAAAGTTGATGCACTTCCCATTTATTGAAAAATCCCGGATTAAACCACGGAATCCCATAGTCGCTTTCTAAACGTTTTTTTGCTCTTACGATAGGTTTGTAATTTTCTGCTTGCCGATTTGGTAATCGGTCGTAAATGACATTTGGTAAAGGGATTTTGTTTTTTACCCATTTTCCTTCTTGAAAGAAGTACCCTTCAATTGTTTCCTCTTCCCAGTTTATATGTTGAATGCCAAAGACAAATACAAATGGCTGCAATGTGAATGGTGGTGTTAATAACTCACTGAGAGAGATGGAACGACTTCCTAAAGGAGAATTAGAATCATCGTTAAAGCCAGTTGTGAAAATCCCGATTAATGGGCCGAAAACAATGGTTTGATTGTGTAAGAAGGCATGGATTGTTGCTGAATGCGGTAGTAAAAGATCGGCTGCAATCTGTTCGCCAATAATAATTTCTCGCGTGAATGAATAATGAATTTTAATATTTTCACATGTAATATAACGTAAGCCAAAGAAAAAGGATGTAATTGGTGGTGTAATAGAAAAAACGTAAGGTAAAGTAATACTATTTGGATGCTCATCTGAAATACTTAATGTATATATGTGCTCTTTCAACGGGGATTTCCTCCTTTCGTTATGGTGTAAATCGGCTAAACTTTAATGGACCATGAAAAATTTGTTCAGCCAGTTCGTCGTTGTACCTAGTATAAACATCGTAAGATGGCATCGTATTGACGTACATAAGCCAAATGGCACCTTTTTGATCCATAATGGTAGAAAGCTCTAGTTCAAATAATGAAGAATAGGACTGATCGAGTGTTTTAAACACTTCATTTACAACATCATGTAAAGCATCTTTTAATAATTGAACGCCAGTTGGAGAAAGTAAATATTTAATTTTAGAAAATGGATGTAACATAGAACGTTCTGTTGCTGAAAGTAAAAATTGTGCTGGGAATGAAGATTTTTGTATAAATTGACCGAGCACTTTCCAATTCTGTTCTTTATTTTTTTGCATAATGGTTCGAATATGAATCGGATATGATAGTTGATTTGGAGGTTGTAACATTGGATGAATCATATAACGGAATGAGTGTATGTTCGATTTGCACCATGATATAAATTTATCTGTTCGTTTGAATTGAGTAGAAGTATGATGTTGTTCATTTATTGTATCGATATGAAATGTTTTATTTTTGTAAGTGGCCCGATATAAATTTTCATTGGAGTGTATATTGATTGGTCTTATAATAATATCTCTTGTTTCTAGTAGTAATTTAAAAATTCCTTGTACTGTTCCTTTTATTATTTTTGGTACGTAAGGGGAAAGACGTTTATTAGTAAGAAAAAGATTGTGTAAATCGCTTGGGTTAATAAGTGTGTTGTTTAAAAAGGTAGTGGAAGAACGTTTGTGTAATGAATGAATAATCGCATTTGCTTGTTGGAATTCCTCATCCTCTTTGAAATGACAACGATCATATATATATGAAGGAATGGGAAAGGTTTGATCTATCCAATTTCCTGTATCTGTATCGTAAATAAGACCAGAAACAAGATCTGTCTTTGAATCAATGCTAAACGGTGTGAATTGGGCAACGACGTTATGATAAAGACGAGCTCGCTTAGCGATTTCGGTGTAATACGTTTGCTCGTGATGGAGCCCGGAAGTTAAAAGACCAAGAACCAACGAAATCACTCCTTTAGTAATAAGATGTTTGCATTATAGGCGAAGCTATATATTGCAAATACGTTTTTATACCATTATACTTTTGTCCGTATGATGATATGCTATAGTTTTGGAGAAGTGAAAGGTTGATTGTGATGAATATATGGTTAAATATGTTAATAACGACAGGGCTCGGGGCAATTATTGGAGGATACACAAATCATTTAGCGATAAAAATGTTATTTCGTCCTCATCGTCCGATTTATATTGGGAAGTTTCAGGTTCCATTTACGCCAGGGTTAATTCCGAAGCGCCGTGATGAGCTTGCTGTTCAATTAGGTAAAATGGTTGTAGACCATTTGTTAACACCAGAAGGAATCGGAAAAAAACTAACAAATAAAGAGTTTCAAACCAGTTTAATTCGCTGGACACAAGTGGAAGTTGATAAAGTAATTACAAATGAACAGTCGTTACGGGATATGTTAGAAAAATGGAATTTAGAACATGTAGAAGAAGAGGCGATCGGGAAAATCGAGCATGTTATTAGAGAAAAAATTCATGCATTTTTAGCAGAGCACTATACATATACATGGGAACAGGCGTTACCTCATTCTGTTCATGAAAAAGTAGAGAATGCGATTCCGAATGTAGCATCTTTTATTTTAAAAAGAGGAATTAGCTTTTTGGAAAGTGAAGAAGGAAAGGAACGCCTTTCAAAAATGATTGATGACTTTTTCGCTTCTCGCGGGACGATGCTTAACTTAGTTGGTATGTTTTTAGGGAATGTAAGTTTAGTTGATCGCGTGCAGCCGGAAGTCATTAAGTTTTTAGGACAAGATGGAACAGAGCGTCTGTTAACTGATGTACTGCAAAAAGAGTGGGAAAAGTTAAAAGGAAGAGACGTAAAAGAATTAGAAACGTTCGTAGAGAAAGAAATGATTGTGAACTCCATATTGTCAGCGGTTAAAGTAGAGGAAACAGTGAGTAGATTTTTAAATCAGTCTGTTCAGCAAGTATGTGAGCCAGTTCGAGAAACAATCGTTGAAAAAGTGGTCCCTAGCGCAGTAGAGAAAGGCTTGAAGTGGGGAACAGAAAATGTGGGAAGTATATTGGGAAATCTACAGCTTGCGGAAATTGTCCAGCAGGAAGTATCTACATTTTCAACAGAGAGACTAGAAGATCTCGTATTGTCCATTACAAAAAATGAGTTAAAAATGATTACATATTTAGGGGCGTTATTAGGGGGGGCAATTGGATTTATTCAAGGCTTGTTACTCTTGTTCCTTAAGTAATAAAGATGGGTGTATAGAAATAAAAGTGAAATTTCTTCCCATCTCATGCATAGTTTGATATGGTAAGAAGAGGTGCGTATGTAAATGCACTTAAAAGGCAGTGTGAGCGAAAAGCGCTAGCCTTCTAAAGGAGGAAAAATAAAATGACAAAAAACATTCATGATGTTGCATATGAATTACAAAAAACAATCGCTGAAAACGAAGATTTCCAAACATTAAAAGCAAGCTACGCAGCAGTACAAGGAGATGCAGAGTCAAAGAACTTATTCGAAGAGTTCCGCGCGATGCAACTTGGCTTACAACAAAAAATGATGCAAGGCCAAGAAATCACTGAAGAAGATAACCAAAAAGCACAAGAAGTTGTAACTCGCATTCAACAAGATGCAAAAATCACAAAGTTAATGGAAACTGAGCAACGTTTAAACATCGTTATCACTGACGTTAACAAAATCATCATGAAGCCACTTGAAGAATTATATAGCGCGCAACAAGCGTAATGATGGAAGACGCTCCTAGTATGGGGGCGTTTTTTTTTGTGGGTAATTTGATAGTCCTTCCACAAAAAAATCCCCGCCGAAATAGCCATGTGTTAGTGACTATTTTGACGGGAATATATGATGTATCTTTCAATTTCTCTTTTACATATATAATTATTTATTGAAATACTCAGTTTTAATATTTTTTTCTTTCAAAAACTTTTCAATCTCTTTTTGCTTTCTACCATTAACTTTCTCAAAGCGCTTTGTAAAAGAAAAATCGGTCTTGAATAAGTTACCATCTTGAGCGATTTTTTCTATTTCTTGATCTAGTTCTACTGAAAGTGCTGTAGACGATGAAATAAATTCATAGATTTCTTTCGAAGGCTTTTTGTAATCATCAGGTATAGTATTGTTACTAATAAAATCATGGAAATTCGCATCATTTTGTTTCGCTAAATTTATTAGTTTTTTTAATTTCTCTCGGTCGGATTCAGTGACATTCTCATCAGACATGGCTGATGAAAGGGGAACGATGTTTTCGCATAACTCTCCGCTATAATCTAAATAAGTCTTTATATTTTGTTTCATTTCGTTTTCATTAATATTTTCATTTTTCTTTGAGGAACTAAATATAGTTTCTGGAATTTTAACCGTAACATCTTTAATGGATTGTACATCGTTTTTTTCATTAGATTGGTTACTGTTTGAACAAGCTGATAGAAATAAAATTGTAAGTAACATGAGTGGATATAAAATATACTTTTTCATATTAATCTCCTTTTACATTCATTATTATCTTTGTAAAATAGCTACATTCCATTTCAAATATTTTACTAAAAGTGCGTATATATGTTTTATCATTTGATAAGATATTACGGATATGAGTAAACCGCTGCAAAAAGCGATGAACACATTATAAACATCGGAATAACTGATTTGATGAAAACCGTTAAAAAATCCTAACCCTATTAATAAAATAGGTGAAATGATTAATAATGGAGTGGCAATTATAAGGGCTAGAAGAATCGGTAATAAAAAGAGTAGTACGAAAAAGGCGATAATGATAAAGGCAAAGTTTAAAACACTTAAGTTCATAACAGAAAATAGTGCGGTTATCATATTTTTGAAGCTTCGTTTATTGTCAGCGTTGTTTATTGCATATGAAACATTAAGTTCTTTAGCAATAGTTTTAGGGTCTCCTAGTTTTCTGGAAATTTCTTCTTCAGATTTCCCATCCTGTTTAGCACTGATAAAATGAGTTTCATACTCTGAAATAATATCTTTCTTTTCTGCATTAGGCATATTCCGCAAGGAAGAACTAAGTTGTTCCAAAAATTCACTTTTGTTCATAACAATCACTTTCCTTTATAAAATGATGAATTACAGCTGAGAATCCTATCTTTTGAAAAGGGGGATACGAATTACAAGGTGCGTTCCAATTATTGGGTATTTCAATATTTACAAATATATCATTTAGTAGTGTTCTTTGCAAGGTACTATAATCTTATTAATACTGTGATTAGATGGAATTTTTTCGTGCATTTTTAGAGGAGATATAAAAATATTATTTTAGGATAAACAAAGGGTTGTAAGCGTATTCCTTAGAGGTTGTCAAAAAACTGTCAAATTCATATTGTTGGAAAAATAATGCATTTGTAATATAATGATAAACAATACTTCACCACATTAATTAACTAGGTGAAATTAAAAATCTTTATTACACACATTATGAAATAAAGGAATGATTAGTTTGAGTACAGGTGTAAAAGCAAACGACGTGAAAACAAAAACAAGAGGAGCAGATCTTGTTGTTGATTGTTTAATTAAACAAGGTGTTACACATGTTTTCGGTATTCCAGGAGCGAAGATTGATTCTGTATTTGATGTACTGCAAGAAAGAGGACCAGAGTTAATTGTTTGTCGTCATGAACAAAACGCAGCATTTATGGCAGCTGCTATTGGTAGATTAACAGGGAAACCGGGCGTATGTCTTGTAACTTCAGGACCAGGGACATCAAATTTAGCGACAGGTCTTGTTACTGCGAATGCGGAGAGTGATCCCGTTGTTGCTTTAGCTGGTGCAGTTCCGCGTACAGATCGATTAAAACGTACGCATCAATCCATGGATAATGCTGCATTATTTGAACCAATCACTAAATATAGCGTAGAAGTCGAGCATCCTGATAATGTACCAGAAGCACTTACTAATGCATTTCGAAGTGCTACTTCTACAAATCCAGGAGCAACACTTGTAAGTCTTCCGCAAGACGTTATGACTGCGGAAACGACAGTAGAGTCTATTGGTGCGCTTTCTAAGCCACAGCTTGGAATCGCTCCCACAAATCATATTGAATACGTAGTAGAAAAAATAAAATCAGCAAAATTACCAGTTATTTTACTCGGTATGAGAGCAAGCACCAATGAAGTGACGAAAGCAGTTCGTGAGTTAATTGCGGATACAGAACTTCCTGTTGTTGAAACGTATCAAGCAGCTGGTGCAATTTCACGTGAGTTAGAAGATCATTTCTTTGGCCGCGTTGGATTATTCCGTAACCAACCAGGTGATATTTTACTAGAAGAAGCGGATTTTGTTTTATCTATCGGCTATGACCCAATTGAGTACGATCCGAAATTCTGGAATAAACTTGGCGACAGAACGATTATCCATCTTGATGACCACCAAGCAGATATCGACCATGATTACCAACCAGAGCGTGAATTAATTGGTGATATCGCTTTAACTGTAAATAGCATTGCGGAGAAATTACCGAAGCTTGTATTAAATACGAAATCAGAAGCAGTTTTAGAGCGATTACGCGCGAAATTATCAGAGCAAGCAGAAGTTCCAAATCGTGCTTCAGAAGGTGTTACGCATCCACTTCAAGTCATTCGTACACTTCGTTCTTTAATTAGTGACGATACAACCGTTACATGTGACATCGGTTCCCATTCTATTTGGATGGCAAGATGTTTCCGTTCTTATGAACCACGTAGACTATTATTTAGTAACGGTATGCAAACGTTAGGTGTTGCACTTCCTTGGGCAATTGCTGCTACTTTAGTAGAACCGGGTAAAAAAGTAGTCTCAGTGTCAGGTGACGGTGGTTTCTTATTCTCAGCGATGGAATTAGAAACAGCGGTACGTTTAAATGCTCCGGTTGTCCATCTCGTATGGAGAGACGGTACGTACGATATGGTTGCGTTCCAACAAATGATGAAATACGGCAGAACATCAGCTACAGAGTTTGGCGATGTCGATCTTGTGAAATATGCGGAAAGTTTCGGGGCGTTAGGTCTTCGTGTCAATACACCAGACGAATTAGAAGGTGTATTGAGAGAAGCGTTAGAAGCAGAAGGCCCTGTCATTGTTGATATTCCAATCGATTATCGTGACAACATTAAATTAAGCGAAAAACTATTACCAAACCAATTAAACTAATGGGGGCATGAGTGAGATGACTGTTGCGCAATTAATTGATATTGATGCAAAAAGAACGAAAACGAATAATGAAGTATATCAAACATCTACAATGCTTGCGCTATTAGATGGTATATATGATGGTGTGATTAGCTTTGAGGAATTGAAGGAACGTGGTGATTTCGGCATCGGCACATTTGATCAATTAGATGGTGAAATGATCGCGTTTGATAACGAATTTTACCATTTACGTTCAGACGGCTCCGCAGAAAAAGTAGAGCCAGAGGAAACAACACCGTTTGCGACTGTAACGTTTTTTGAAAAAGAAATGAGTTATACGGTAGAGCATCCGATGAATCGTGAAGAAGTGGAAGCGTTATTACATGAATTAATGCCAAGTAAAAACTTATTTTATGCGATTCGAATGGATGGTACGTTCCGTGAAGTAAGAACGAGAACTGTTCCAAGACAAGAAAAACCGTATACGCCGCTCGTTGAAGTGACGAAATCACAACCGATCTTTTCATTTAAAGATACAGAAGGTACGCTAGCTGGATTTTGGACACCAGATTACGCACAAGGTATTGGTGTAGCTGGTTTCCACTTACATTACATTGATAATGAAAGAAGCGGTGGCGGACATGTTTTCGACTATGTTGTAGAAAACTGTACGATCCAAATTTGTCAAAAAGCTCATATGCATTTAGCACTTCCTGAAACAGCTGATTTTATGGCGGCGGAATTATCAAGAGAAAACTTAGAGAATGATATTGCGGCCGCGGAAGGTGCGGAGTAAAAAGGAATCGAAATTATGTATTCTCTATATAAAGAACCGAAGTCTTGTTCAGGCTTCGGTTTTTTTCATTGATTTGCAATCTTCGAGTGAAATTCCCCTATCCAATTTCACTGCACCGCCTCATTATGTTTCTTTTGTAAAATGAAAACTCAATTTTGAAGCAAAAGAAATATAAATTTCTCTCCAAACATATACATCAAAAGGATAGGGGGGATATGATGGAAAACTCCATTACTATTAGTTTATGCATGATTGTAAAAGATGAGGAACAAACTATATCAAAATGCTTAGAATCGGTTAAAAGTGTTGTGGATGAAATTATTATTGTAGATACAGGTTCAACAGATGGTACAAAAGAAATTGTGAAGAAGTACGACGCGAAAGTTTATGATTTTCAATGGATTGAAGATTTTTCAGCGGCACGAAATTTTGCGTTTTCTAAAGCTACAAAAGAATATATTCTTTGGCTAGATGCAGATGACATAATAGATACGGAAGATATAAAGAAATTGTTGCAGTTAAAACATACGTTAGATCGTAGTACGGATGCAGTATCTATGAAATATTATTTAACTTTTGATATAGAAGGAAATCCAACACATTCTTTAAGGAGATATCGATTAGTCAACAGAAGTAAAAATTTTCAATGGTATGGATTTGTTCATGAATATTTAGAGGTGTATGGAAATCTTATAAATAGTGACGTAGGGGTAAGTCATAAAAAAGAAAAAGCATATACTAATCGTAATTTGAAAATATATGAAAAACATCTTGAGAGTGGAAAAGAGTTTAGCCCCCGCGATGTGTACTATTATGCAAATGAATGTAAGGATCACAGATTATTTGATAAGGCTGTTAAGGGGTATTCTAGGTTTTTAGATGAAGAAAAGGGTTGGGTTGAAGATAACATTCAAGCTTGTTTAAAAAGAGCCGAATGTTATTTAGAATTGGGGGACTTAAAAAAATCTATACAGTCTTGTTTGCAATCATTTACGTATGACACGCCTAGAGGAGAACTTTGTTGCCACTTAGGACGTGTATTTTTGCAACAAGGGGAATATTCTAAAGCGATATATTGGTACCATGCAGCAATTGACGGGCCCAGGCCAAAGGATTCTCCGTTTGTCCGAGAAGAGTGTCATACATGGTTGCCGCATATTCAACTATGTATTTGTTATGATCGAATAAAAGAATATGAAAAGGCAATTTATCATAACGAACAAGCTGCACAGTTCATACCTAATAATCCAAGCATTGAATATAATAGAAAATATTTTGATAGTTTATCGGAAAAATAATATTCAATAATACTAGATAATCATTTTGGCTGCTGAGAGGAGTTTGATTCATGCTCACAAGTATAATTATATTGACTCATAACCAATTACAATATACAAAAGAATGCATCCAAAGTATTAGAACTTATACAGTGGAACAAGAGTATGAGTTAATAGTTGTGGACAACGCGTCAACAGATGGTACTGTAGAATGGTTACAAAAACAATCGGATATTATGCTAGTGGAAAATGCGGAGAATATGGGTTTTCCAAAGGGATGCAATCAGGGAATTAAAGAGGCAAAAGGTGACAATATTTTATTATTGAATAATGATGTGGTCGTAACTGAAAATTGGCTAAGCAACTTAATTCGGTGTTTATATGAAAGTAAGGATGCTGGAGCGGTAGGGCCCGTAACTAATAATGCCGCTTACTATACTGCTATACAAACTTTTTATAAAGATATTGAAGGAATGCAGAGGTTTGCAACTTTATATAATCAAAGTGATAAAGATAAATGGGAAGAACGTATGAAATTAATCGGATTCTGTATGCTTATAAAAAAATCAGTGTTAGATGAAGTTGGATTATTAGATGAACGATTTACACCGGGGAATTATGAAGATGATGATTTGTCACTAAGAATGTTTGAAAAAGGTTATAAATTGTATTTATGTAAAGATACATTTATTCATCACTACGGAAGTGTCTCATGGAAAGAAGATAGTGTTAAATTTTCTGTTTGTTTACATGCGAATAATATAAAATTGTATGAAAAATGGGGATTTTATGGTGAAAGTTTATACATTCATTGTGATTTACTAGCGATTTTAGAGCGATTTGCGCCTGATAAAGTAAATATTCTTCATATAGGAGCTGGATGTGGTGCCACTTTATTAAAAATGAAAGGGTGTTATCAGGCAGTTTCTTTATTCGGAGCAGAAAGTAATGAAAAAGCGGCAGCTCTTGCAAATAGGGTAGCTCCTACAACTTCTGCTGCGTATGACAAGTTACATGAGGTATTTATAGATGAAAAATTCCAGTACATCCTACTATCACATCCCATTGAGCCAGCGAAATTACCGCAGGTCATACAATCTATGTCACAACTTTTAACGCCAACAGGAACTTTCGTTCTGTCGAAATTCAATTTGGAAAATTATTATGCATTAAAAAAATAATGCTTTTAAGATTTTCTCTTTGGAGATGAACTGTATTTGGAAATGTTGGAGGAACAACGGTTTCTTTTATAGAAACAAAACCGAAATCCGATCCCGGATTTCGGCTTTTCGACGTGTGATGAATTATGAAAAAAGAGCTATCCTATAAGTTGGTTTCACTTACTTATAGGATAGCTTCTTTATTTTGAAACAAACGGATGCTTTTCATAATAAAACCGCCATGGGTAGTGAATGGCTTCTTCTGCGTAATCAATATTAATACGAGGGCCAGCTATTATGTTATGTGTGGATGATAGATGTTCTTCTTCCGGAACTAGCTCAATATGTAATGTATCACTTTGTAATGATACCCCGCGTTCTTCTAAAGTGATTCCGAGTGCGCGGCATAGTTTTCCAGGTCCATTTGTTAAGTTTTTATACTGAGCTTTCGTAATGTCAGTTTTGTTGTAACGCGCTAGTTTCATGTCTTCGATTCCATCTACAGGTTCAAGAGCACGAATGAGAACTCCTTGCGGGGTGCCGATTGGTGCTGTAATTACGTTAAAGCAATGATACATGCCGTAAATTAAATATACGTAAGCATGTCCGGGTGCACCGAACATTACTTCTGTTCGATCTGTTCTTCTTCCGCCGTAACTATGAGCGGCCTTATCATCTGGACCTTTGTATGCTTCTACTTCTACAATAATTCCGCTCCGCTTTACGCCGTCTACAATATGAACGAGTTTATGTCCGAGTAACTTCTTTGCGACCTCTAACGTATCGCCTTCATAAAAAGAAGGAGGTGCCTGCATTGTACTATCTCCTTTGCCAGTTGTATATGTATATAGTAAACCAAATTTTCAGTAGTAATTCTAACTCGTTCTATTTACTACATTTATTTCATAAATTATGGATAGAGTACAACAGCGAAGAGGGGGAGTGCGACATGATTTATCGCTTACTAGCTCTTAATATAGATGGGACACTACTATACAACAACGGAAAAATCGCAAAAGGGTTACGGGAGACAATTGACTTTGTGAAAAGAAAAGATGTATACGTTACATTGTTTACGAATCGTAATTTTCAATCTGCTCATAAAATAGCGAAGGCGTTAAAATTAGATTCTATATTAGTTACGCATGGCGGTGCTTTCGTTTCAGCATCGTTAGATAAGCCGTTCGCTCAAAGGAGATTATCTGAAGAGAAAACCTTTAATATCGTGCAAGTGTTAGAGCATTTTGATTGTAATGTTCGCATTTCTCATGAACGATATTCAATTGGGAATCGTGAGAGAAATACACCAAACTTAATTGCGCGTACTGTATTATCAAGCGCAGATCCATTATTTTATCCGGTTCAATTTGTAGATTCGCTAGGAGATGCACTGCGTGATCATCCAGTAGCTGCACCAAAAATTGATATTGTTTTCCATACGAAAGGTGAAAAAGAAAGAGGGATGAATACGTTAAGAAAGGCATTTCAAGATGTGGAGTACGTTGAGTGTGATGAGAGACGTATAGAAATTCTCCCTCAAAATGTATCAAAACTACGTGGTTTACAATTACTTGGGGAGCATTTAAATATTAACCTTAGTGAAATGGTTGCGATTGGAGATAGCGTAGAAGACTTAGAGGTAATTGAAAATGTTGGGCTTGGGGTAGCGATGGGGAACGCTCCTGTAGAATTAAAGAAAGCCGCAGACTGGATTACACGTTCTAATACTGAGAACGGCGTAGAGTATATGATTAAAGAGCATTTTCGTAAGCAATTCCCACTTCCATTTTTAAAGAATCATAAACATACACCGAAACGATGAAAGAAAAACGTAGCTTTTTGGCTACGTTTTTTTGTCGACTTTATTTGAAAAGTTTAAATCAATATTCCAATAAGAAATGAAAGCGTTTCAGGCGAGGAATTGTGTCTGTAATCCATACAATTCACTTGAATACTTTAGAAAACTGTTGTAGAGTGGATGATGTTGCCAAAATAGTTACACCACATGAAATATTCTTCGAGTTAATTTTATTGAGCTCCCGTACGTAAAAACACTTCAGCATGTTAGTTTAGTTCACGTATTATCTCAAAAATGAATTGTAGTAGTTTCGCCAATTAGTTGTAGAGCTTCTTTGTTTTATTTAAATGGATTATTTGTAAATTAGTATGAATAGGTTTTAAGTACATCTGAAATGTACTTCTTGTTATAAGTTTTTGAAATTTGAAAAGGGGGAATGAATTTCTTGAGGAAATCATTAAGTCAAAAAGTAAAAAAGATATGCAGTAGTTTTATAATTATATTGTTAGTATGTATGAATTTTTTAATCCATTTACCGTATAAAGCGGAGGCAGCTACAACAGAATTAAAAGGTTTAGGCGATACATCTTATTATAACGCAATCATTTTTGGTGATCATAGTGCAACGAGTGCGGATATTGAGGGTGCGATGGCTGTTCAAAAGAACATGAACGCATCAAGTTATACAGTCGTAGCGGCTGCAACTGGAGCAAACAACTTAGCTGGAGCAACATGGAAAGATGAAGGATATCCATCATTATTACTAGGTGGTCAATTTACGAAAGCGGGAGCAGGACAAGTAATCATTCAAGATGGAACAGTGGCGATGACAAAAGATGGTGACCCAGAAGGTGCAATGAAGTCGTCTTATGACCGTATCTCTTATAAAGAGCAAGCAGAGATTGATGCCAAGTTCAAAGAATTTAGAAAAGACGTTGATGGTGTAATTGGAAATGCGAGTCAATTACATACTGATAAACCAAAACCTAATATGAGTTTTGGCATCGGAGAGGATGTAAACAATCCTAATATTTATGTTTCTTCAGGCTTAACAGGAAAGAAAACATTTGATGTAAAAGATGTTTATCTTCCGAATGTAAATAACAAAGACTTTATTGTTATTTATTCAGACGCAGAAGAAGTGAATTTTGGTAGCGGTGCAATTTTGTACGATACGAAAAATACTGGGATGGCAACAGACTTAATTAATACATCACAAGCATATGATCCTAATTCACCTTTTACTGAGTTAGCTAGTAAAGTAATTTGGGCGTTTCCGAATGCTACAAAAATATCAACAAAAGGATATGGCGTAGTAGGAAGTGTATTTGCTCCAAATGCTGTTGTAGAGACAAAGGGTGGTTCTATTAATGGACAAGCCTATGTTGGGGGATTACACCAAAGAGATGGGTTTGAGGTTCACAATTTTAAATTTAACTGGCCGAAATGGAAAAATCCATCAGTTGAAAAAGGAAATTTACAAATTAAAAAAGTTGATGCAAACGATGAAAACATTGTTTTAAAAGATGCAAAATTTGATGTTATAGACAAAGACAATAATGTTGTAGCTACTGTTACAACGAATGAAAAGGGTATTGCTGAAGTCAAGGATTTACCACTTGGTGACTATTTTGTAAAAGAAATAAGTGCACCAGAAGGATATATAAAAGTTGATACACCAGTAAAAGTAACAATTAATGGTACAAACGTAATTGAAATTGTTATGAAGAATACGAAAAAAGTAGAGAATGGTCAATTTAAATTGTTGAAAAAAGATAGTGAATCTGGTCAACTTCTACCAGGTGCAAAATTTGATGTTATAGATAAAGATGGAAATGTTGTTGAAACAATTATTACAGATGGTAAAGGTGCAGCTTTATCAAAACAACTTCCAGTTGGAACATATACATTAAAAGAAGTTGAAGCACCAAAAGGTTATGAACTATCATCTAGCTCAGTTCGTGTTGATGTAGCTGCTAATAAAACAGTGACTGTAGATGTGTTGAATAAAAAAATCGCTGAAAAAGCTACAGGCCAATTTGAAATCGTAAAAGTAGATGCGAATGATAAAACGAAGCTATTATCGGACGCAGAGTTTGAAGTGTATAAAGATGGTGAAAAAATAGATACATTACGAACAGATAAAACAGGTAAAGTAATCTCTAAGAAATTAGAACCAGGAAAATACACGTTAAAAGAAACGAAAGCACCAAAAGGATATAAATTACTAAAAGAAGAAATTGAAGTCGTTGTGGAAGCAAACAAAGTAGTACAAGTACAAGTAGAAAATGCGAAAGAACTAGGAAGCTTACAAGTAATCAAAAAGGATGCAGAGAGTGGAAAAGTTCTAGAAGGCGCAGAATTCAGACTGAAAAACGAAAATGGTCAAGTAGTTGGAGAAGCGAAAACAACAAATAAAGATGGTGTTGTGACATTCGAAAACTTAGTGCCAGGTAAGTATACGCTAGAAGAAACGAAAGCGCCAGAAGGCTACAAAGCGGTAGAATTAAAAGTGGAAGTAAATGTTGTAGCAAATGAAGTAGTAAAACAGGAAGTAATGAACGAAAAAGTTCTGGGTCAATTTGAAATCGTAAAAGTAGATGCGAATGATAAAACGAAGCTATTATCAGATGCAGAATTTACTGTGTATAAAGATGGTAAAAAGGTAGCAGAGTTGAAAACTGATGAGAGTGGAAAAGCGATGTTACCGAAATTACCATTAGGTGAATACACAGTGAAAGAAACGAAAGCACCAGCAGGTTACAAGATTTCAAATAAAGAATGGAAAGTAACAATTCAAAATGAGAAAGAAGTAGTAAAAGTAGAGGCAGAAAATGAAAAACTCTTGGGCTCTCTACAAATTATTAAAACAGATGATAAAGATCAAGCGAAACGTTTAGCAGGCGCAGTATTTACATTGAAAGATGCTAAAGGAAATGTTGTAAAAGAAAAAATTACAACAGATAAGTCTGGAACGGTTAAAGTAGAAGGACTAGTACCGGGTGAGTATACGTTAGAAGAAACAAAAGCACCAGAAGGTTATGAGCTAACAAAACAAGTAATTCATGTAACAGTCGACGGTGAAAAAGTTGTTGATGTAAAAGTAACGAATAGTAAGAGCCTTGGTCAATTTGAAATCGTAAAAGTAGATGCAAACGATAAAACGAAGCTTTTATCAGACGCAGAATTTGAAGTGTATAAAGATGGTAAGAAAGTAGAGATGTTACAAACAGATAAAACAGGTAAAGTCATCTCTGGAAAATTAGAACCAGGAAAATACACGTTAAAAGAAACGAAAGCTCCAAAAGGATATAAATTACTAAAAGAAGAAATTGAAGTCGTTGTGGAAGCAAACAAAGTAGTACAAGTACAAGTAGAAAATGCGAAAGAACTAGGAAGCTTACAAGTAATCAAAAAGGATGCAGAGAGTGGAAAAGTTCTAGAAGGCGCAGAATTCAGACTAAAAAACGAAAATGGTCAAGTAGTTGGAGAAGCGAAAACAACGAATAAAGATGGTGTTGTGACATTCGAAAACTTAGTGCCAGGTAAGTATACGCTAGAAGAAACGAAAGCGCCAGAAGGCTACAAAGCGGTAGAAGTTACAGTAAAAGTAAATGTTGTAGCAAATGAAGTAGCAAAACAAGAAGTATTGAATGAAAAAGTGAAAGAAAAAATCACAGGTCAAGTAGAAATTACAAAGATAGATGCTAATGATACAGATAAAAAATTAGAAGGTGCAGTGTTTGAAATTCTGAAAGATGGAATAAAAATAGACACATTAACATCAGATAAAAATGGTAAAGCAACTTCGAAGAAACTGGAACCAGGAGATTACGTTTTAAAAGAAGTCCAGGCTCCAGGAGGATATAATTTATCTGATAAGGGAATTGAATTTACGATTTCTAATGAGAAAGTAGAAGTTATAAAGCTTCAAATTACCAATGAAAAAGAAACAGGAAAAGGTCCAGAGAAACCGGGTGGAGAGACAGAAAAACCGGGTGGAGAGATAGAAAAACCAGGTGGAGAGACAGAAAAACCAGGTGGAGAGACGGAAAAACCAGGTGGAGAGACAGAAAAACCAGGTGGAGGGACAGAAACACCAGGTGGAGAGATAGAAAAACCAGGTGGAGAGACAGAAAAACCAGGTGGGGAAACAGGAACACCTGGTGAAGGAATAGAAAAGCCAGGTGAAGGAACAGAAAGCCCAGGCGAAGAAGTAGAAAAGCCTAACTTACCAGAAAAAGAACAAGGCGGTTCTAATAATCAAAAACTTCCAGCTACAGGGCATAATACGGATTACCTTCCATTTATAGGTGTAATTCTGGTGTTATTAGGAATACGTTTAAGATTTATGATTAAAAATAGCTAATAGGTTTATAAAAGGCATAAGAGAAATGTTATCTCTTATGCCTTTAAGTTTTTAATAGAAGAAATAAGGTAAAACCTTCTGTATTGACCTTCAAACGCCCTTCAAGTAAACTAAAGAGAGTTTGCAAATGAAAAGGTGATAATGTTGTTAATTTCAATTAAAGCGTTACAAGATGATCGTTTTTTACGTCCGCTACAAAATATTGGCGGTTTATTTTTTGAAGAGAGCACGATAGGGTTTGAGAAAGAAGAAGCAAATCTTATCGTTGATATACAGATAGAAGGTAATGTGACAGCATCGGCTCGTTTAACAGATGTTGCAACCGGAAATGTATATGAAGAAACATTCGCAAAAGATTTATCTGCTTTCACAGAAGAAAAAGAACGTATGAAGCAAGTGAAACATGTTGTTTCTTACGTATATCTTTCTGTACTTCAACAGCTAACTGGACTTGAACAGAGCTGGGGAATATTAACTGGGGTACGCCCAACGAAACTTCTTCACAAGCTGCTTCAAAATGGTATGTCAAAAGAAGAAGCGCATAAAGAACTTCGTGAAAGTTATTTAATTCATGAAGAGAAAATTGAACTTCTTCAGCGTATTGTTGATTGCCAATTAGCGGTTGTTCCGGATTTATACCGTTTGAAAGAAGAAGTAAGTATTTACATCGGTATTCCGTTTTGTCCTACAAAATGTGCGTACTGTACGTTCCCGGCTTATGCAATTAACGGACGCCAAGGATCAGTTGATTCGTTCTTAGGCGGGTTACATTATGAAGTTCGTGAAATTGGTAAGTTTTTAAAAGAAAAAGGTGTTACAGTTACGACGATTTATTACGGCGGCGGTACACCGACGAGTATTACAGCAGAAGAGATGGATATGTTGTATGAAGAAATGTACCAAGCTTTCCCTGATGTGAAAGATGTACGTGAAGTAACAGTTGAGGCAGGTCGCCCAGATACAATCACACCAGCAAAGCTAGAAGTGTTAAATAAATGGAACATTGACCGTATTAGTATTAATCCGCAGTCATACCATCAAGAGACACTAAAGGCAATTGGACGTCATCACACTGTAGAAGAAACGATTGAGAAGTATCATTTAGCACGTGAAATGGGAATGAACAATATTAATATGGATTTAATTATTGGTCTTCCTGGTGAAGGATTAGACATCTTCAAGCATACGTTAGATGAAACAGAAAAGTTAATGCCAGAATCGTTAACAGTTCATACGTTATCATTTAAACGTGCTTCTGAAATGACGCAAAACAAACGTAAATATAAAGTAGCAGGTCGCGAAGAAATTACTGCGATGATGCATGAGGCGGAAGCGTGGACGAAGAACCATAATTACGTACCATACTATTTATATCGTCAAAAGAATATTTTAGGTAACTTAGAAAACGTTGGGTATGCAATACCGACGCAAGAAAGTATCTACAATATTGTTATTATGGAAGAAGTACAATCGATTATCGGACTTGGTTGCGGGGCATCAAGTAAATTTGTTCACCCACAAACAGGAGCAATTACACACTTTGCGAATCCGAAAGATCCAAAATCATATAACGATGGCTTCGTGAAATATACAGAAGATAAACTGAAAATTTTAGAAGAGCTATTCGTGTAAGAAGAAGGGGGTTGTTCCGATTTGGAACAGCCTCTTTTTATATTGTCAGTTTTTGTCGGTAAGTCGATATATTCGAAAAATAGCTGATATAAATTTGGTTGCGTTCGATATATTCAAAAAATCGCCGATATAATTTCATTTACCATCAAACGGTCCATTTGTAAAACTATGTCGATAATAATCAGAAAAATTAGTCATATTATTAGAGGACAATGTCTACTTATAGACGAAATGATAGATTTATGAAAGAGAAAAGGGGGAAATTGTTGGCATGTACATGACGATAGGGAGAATTTTTGATTTGACAGTTGGCAAATATCCGAATAAAGAGGCGTTAGTAGAACCAGAAAAAAATATTCGTTGGACATATAAACAGTGGGATGAGCAAATAAATAAAACGGCGCAAGCTCTATTGAAAGAAGGAGTAAGAAAGGGAAATTGTGTATCTGTTTACCTATATAACTGTCGTGAATTTGTAAACGTTTACTTAGCCTGTGCGAAAATTGGCGCGATCTTCAATCCAATTAATTTCCGCTTAAAAGCAAAAGAACTATCGTATATCCTCCAAGATGCAGCCTCGAAAGTAGTTGTCTTTGAAAAAGCAGTCGAATCAACAGTTGCTATGATTGAACGAGATTTTCCAAATTCGTCTTTTTGGTACGTGGAAGACGATGCACCTTCCTATGCTAGTTCTTACCATGAAAAAGTAAATGAAGCATCAGCTGAAAAAGTAGATATTGTAGTCGATGAAATGGATTTTTGTTCTATGCTTTATACGAGCGGAACGACTGGTCATCCGAAAGGCGTACTACATCGTCATCGTGATATGGCTGAGCATAGTATGATTTGTACGTATTTCATAAAATATAACAGGGATAGCGCCGGGCTTGTGGTAGCACCTTTATATCATTGCGGCGAGTTAAATGCTGGAATCATACCGCGCATTCAAGTTGGCGGAAAGAATGTTATTTTACATCATTTTGATACGGATAGAGTATTACATACCATTCAAGAAGAGAAGATTACGACGTTTTTTGCAGCACCGACGATGTGGAATATGTTACTGCAAAAAGATCTAACTAAGTATGATTTAACTTCAATGAAAATCGGTGTATACGGTGGAGCTGCAATGGCACCGGCGCTAGTGAAGGAATGTAAAGAGCGCCTTTATATTGATCTTGTTCAAATTTACGGAATGACAGAAATGGGACCAGTTGTTGCGTTTCTCGTAGAAGAGGATCAAATTACGAAAGCTGGTTCAGCAGGAACGCCGTGCTTTAGCCATGAAATTCGAATTGTTAAACCGAACGAAGATGCACCAGCAGAGCCAGATGATGTATTGCCTCCTTATGAAGTTGGGGAGATTATTTTGCGCGGTCCAACTATGATGGCTGGTTATCATAACCGAGAAGAAGCAAATGCAAAATCGATGTATAAAGGATGGTATCACTCGGGTGATTTAGGTTATTTCGATAAAGATGGCTATTTATTCGTCGCAGATCGTGTGGATGATATGGTAATTAGCGGAGGCGTTAATATTTATCCACGTGAAATTGAAGATTTCCTTCATAGTCATCCTGGTGTATTAGATGTTGCAGTACTTGGTGAGCCAGATGAACTATGGGGAGAGCGTGTCGTTGCGGTCGTTGTAAAGAAAGATAAAAATATTTCAGAAGCTGATTTAGAAATGTATTGCAAAGAAAGTGATGAATTAGCCGACTATAAACGTCCGCGTCATTACTTATTTGTAGATGAACTTCCTCGTAATGCGAGCGGGAAGTTGCAAAAATTTGTGCTGAGAGAGTCGTTAAAAGGTATGAAAAAATAATGAAAAAATGCCTTTCCAAATTTGGAAAGGCATTTTTATTACTTGCGTGAGAAACCTTCTTCATCAAGGTATTCCGCAGCTTCTGGATAAGAGTTGAATGTACCGTCTAAGTTTACGCCAGCGTAAACATTCCACATGTCATCCTCTTGAATAAGAGTTAGGATATGACCGTCTTCGTTACGCCATTCCTCTTCGGCAGCAGGTTCCATTGGTGCTATAATTTCCTCTGGCTCCTGTGATAGACGTTCAATTACTTTTTCAATTAATGAACGCAGTTCTTCTTCTGAAAACTCACGGATGTTAATCATACCTTTAGCATCTGTTTTATAACCTTTAATGAAGTATGCATATACAAATCCGTTTCCGTTTGGGTGTAAATGATATACAACGTTCTTTTTATCTAAACGACTTTCTTCAAAGTGAAAGTTTACGCGTTTTAATGATACGTTCTTTCTTTCTAATTCCGGGAAAGATTCAATAATTGATAATTTTTCTTCAAAAGTTAGCATAGTGCCTCCAAGTATATAGTAAAAGATTTAATTTGTTCATTATAGCATAGTCAAGTTTGTTTCCAAAGGTAGATTCGTCATATTGCTGTTTTTTAGTTTGACTTTGGAAGGCTATTTGTAAATGTAGACGTTTACTTCACGAGACTGTAAAGAGTTTTTTAGAAATACGCTAACGAATGATTTGTTTTAGATGTACAATGGAACATGGACTTTATAAGAAGGTGGTTATTTATATGTTTCAAAAAATAGCAAAGGAATGTTTAGCAGGGTTTACTGTTGCGATTGTTGCCTTGCCGCTAGCGATTGCATTTGGTATTGCTGCAACGGGAACGTCTGAGGGAGCACTGGTCGGATTGTATGGTGCAATTTTTGCAGGTTTGTTTGCGGCGTTATTTGGCGGTACACCGGGGCAAGTAACGGGTCCTACTGGGCCGATTACAGTTATTGCAACAGGCGTTATTGCAACTCACGGATTAGAAGCAAGCTTTATTGCATTTATGATGGCAGGGTTATTTCAAATCTTATTTGGTGTATGTAAGCTCGGCTCTTACGTTCGTTACATTCCGTATCCTGTTGTTTCAGGGTTTATGAACGGAATTGCACTGATTATTATTTTAGGTGAAATGAAGCACGTACAAAATAGCTTTCTGCTTGTGTTATTAACGATCATTGTAATGATTGTTTCTGGAAAATGGATTAAGGCCATTCCATCAAGTTTAGTAGCATTAGTAGGTGTTACAGTAACGTTGCCGTTATTTTCTTCTATGCTACAAGGAATTACGGTAAACTTACCAGTTGTAGGAACTCTGTCTTTAAATAAGATGATTGAAAAGATAGGTGCAATTCCAGAGGCGATGCCATCTCTTCACGTACCGACTTTAGACGCAAATGGCATGCTAGCACTTGTATTACCAGCACTTAGTATTGCTTTACTAGGATCAATTGACTCGTTATTAACGTCTGTCGTAATGGATAATGTGACGGGGACACGTCATAAAAGTAATAAAGAGTTAATCGGACAAGGTATTGGCAATATTGCGAGTGGTTTGTTCGGTGGATTAGCAGGAGCAGGTGCAACTGTTAGATCTATCGTCAATATAAGAAGCGGGGGGAAGACGGCACTGTCGGCTTGTATGCATAGTGTCATATTATTTATTTTCATTATGGGACTCGGTTCAGTGGTACAATATATTCCGCTTGCTGTATTATCAGGTATTTTAATTTTAACTGGCATCGGGATGTTTGATTGGGAAAGCATGAAGAAAGCACATGTAGCACCAAGAGGTGATGTGATTGTTATGTTCGTGACGATGGTTGTGACAGTGAAATTCGATTTAATGGTTGCTGTTGCGTTTGGTATTATTCTTTCTTTCATTATATACATGGTGAAGTGTAAAGAACGTAAAGCTTCTATTATAAAAGAAAAAGAAGCGACGTATACGATTCAGGGACCACTTTCATTTCTATCAGTAGATCGTATTTTTGCTTCTTTACAAGATGTGAAGTCACCAGTTAGTTTGCGTATGAAAGATGTACATTATATGGATGTATCAGGAGCTATGGCGTTATTAAACTTTGTTGAGCAATCGAATAAAGCAGGAGCGAGTGTGACACTTGAACATGTACATCCGCATGTTGAAAAGACGATAGTAATGATGGCGAATGATGAGCAAAAAGAGAAACTGCAGTTTTTGAAAGCTGGGACAATATAGGAATAGGAACCTTCACATGAACTGTATTGTAGAGTGTGAGGGCTCTTTTTATTTGGATATGTGTTGTTTATGTGAGAAACTCTTATATCTGGATGTTGTAAATCCGTTGAGCATCAATTACATCGTCTAACTTCAAATTATATTCACGCGTTGAGAAATGGCTACCTTCACAAATTAATTGTGTACGGTTAACGAAATCATAAACTTAAGATGGTTGAATAAGCCCTATTTCGTCTGATTTTTCGACTTTCTCAACTTCTTCGTATGCAAAGCGCTTTAGTATCTCGTTTTCTAAAGAAAGGGAAATTCGAGAATTTTTTACTAAATTTATCATGTTGTAAACCCTCCTCTTACTGACAAGAGCTACATTATATTACAGGTTTATCTTGAATAAGTAAAAGTAGTAAATTAAAGGGAAAACAGGATGGAAATAATCTTATTTTGTACATATTATATTTGGAACGAGAGTATTCAATATATAAGAAATTTGGTATGATAACTAAATGAAATAGAGTGAAGTTTCTCTAGATTAAGCAAGAATACTGACTTGATATTTATTTAGATCATATTTGAAAGAAAAGAGATAGAAGATGAATAAAAAGTTTGTAAAAGGCGCTGCAATTTTAACCATTACAACGTTCCTATCGAAAGTGGTGGGGAGTTTTTTTCAAATTCCATTGCAAAATATAGCGGGAGATGAAGTGCTTGGGATTTTTCGTCTCGTTTTTCCTGTATATATGATAGCCTTAACTTTATCAGTAGCGGGGGTTCCGCTAGCAATATCCCAGTTAATAGCTGATCTTCATGAAAAGAATGATCGTGACGGAATAGCTAAATTGTTTACGTCAGCATCTATTATCGGTGTTATATTTGGGGTGCTCGGATTTTTAATTATTATCATTGGATCGAGTAGCATTGCAAATATGCTTGGTGGGCAAGAGACGAGGCTAGCATTAATTGTTACTTCGTTTGCTTTATTAATTGCACCATATATGGCAGTGTACCGTGGATATTTCCAAGGGTTTGGAGATATGATACCTACTGGTGTATCGCAAGTAATTGAACAGTTGATTCGCGTATTCTTTATGCTAACAATTGCTTATATATTTGTATATTGGAATAAAGGTAGTGATATCATAACAGGCGGAGCGATGATCGGTTCTTGTTTTGGTGTTATTACGTCACTCATATATTTGCGAATGAAATATGTAAAAAGCACGTATCGCTATAAGAGCGAAACATATTCATTACAAGATTTTAAGACAAACGCAAAAAACATACTCCGCGTTTCAATTCCAATTGCAATTGGAGCGTTATCGATGCCTGTTTTAAATTTAGTTGATTCTGTAACAATTCCACATGTATTACATGAATCTTCTACAACGATTCAGGAACAATTTGGTATATATAGCCGTGGTTTTGCATTTACGCAATTAATTGTTGTATTTGCAAGTGCGATAGTATTTCCGCTAATTCCATTATTAACAGCTGCTTTAACAAAAAAAGATATAGCTTTAGCTAAACTGACGGTAAAACGTACAAATGAATTTGCGCACGTTTTAACAATGCCGATAACGATATGGCTTATGGCGCTTGCAGTACCGCTTAATGTTGCATTATTTACAGATACAAAAGGAAGTGGCATGTTAGCTATTTTAATTGGTAGCTCGTATTTCACATCACTTATGGTATTATCAATAGGAATCTTGCAAGGGATTAATCGTTCGATGCGAGCAGCATGGATTGTCATCGGTGCAAGTTTCGTGAAAATTATATTAAATATAGCGCTAGTAAACCAATTCGGTATAAATGGAGCAGCGTATAGTACTCTAATTATTTATATAATGATTTGTATCGCAAATCATATTTATATTAGAAAAGATCTTTCCTATTCAATAGCTATAGGGAAATTTTTAGCTGTGATTGGAGTATCTAGTATTTTAGGTATAGTATTATACTTTGTGTCCACATTAATCAATGTGACAGATTCCAGGATTTTAGCAATGATATATAGTGCTGTAGCGCTAAGTATAGCTTCAGTGTTATATGGCATATGTGCACTTAAACTAAACTGGATATCGAAAGAACAAATTCCATTTTTACGTAAATAAAATCGTTTATTATAGAAAATGAACAATATTATAAATAGGTATGACTTGTTAGATGTTTGTGAAAGAAATCAATTTGAAGTTATCAAGCCTTTCTCGGAAAGGAATGGATAACAATTTGTTTAATTACAAAAAGAGTTGATTGCGAAATGTTGGAGGAGATTAAGAGTGCGGTTAGTTTTATCAGGATATTATGGTTTTTATAATGTTGGGGACGAAGCAATTTTGCAATCAATTATTAAAGCGCTACATGAAGAGGATCCTACTCTTGAGCTTGTTGTACTTTCAAATGACCCCAACTATACAAGGAAAATGTACGGTGTAGAAGCAGTAAACCGCTGGGATATAAGAGCGATTTACCGAGAAATAAAGAGAAGTAATGGTTTAATTAGCGGAGGCGGAAGTCTCTTACAAGATAAGACGAGTATTAAGAGTATTCTATATTATACAGGTATTATGCGGCTTGCTCGTTTTTTGAAAAAGCCGTATTATATTTACGCCCAAGGAATCGGACCTATTACGAAGAAGCAAAATCGTTTATTAGTGAAATGGCATGTATCAAAGGCTGAATATATATCAGTACGTGATGAAGACTCTTTTTTGTACTTAAAAGAAATTGGTATTAAGAAAGACATCGAACTTGTTCCAGATCCAGTATTAGCTTGTCAGCCAGAAGAAAAGAAATCCGATTGGCTTCAAAAACATTCGCTGCAAGGAAAAGTCGTTGCGGTTAGTGTAAGGTACTGGGATGCAAAAGAAGATTATATGAAGAAGTTAGCAGATACGCTTAAAAAGCTTAAGCAAGAGGGATACCATATTTTATTTGTACCGATGCATGGACCATTTGATCAAAATGCATCAAGGGATATCATTAATTTGATGGGAGAAGAAGCGCACATGCTCCCTTATAAAATGGATATTCACGAGAAAATCTCTATTTTATCAGAGTGCTCTCTTTTAATAGGGATGAGACTACATGCTCTTATATTATCGGCAGTTGCAAACACGCCTATGATTGGAATTTCATATGATCCGAAGATTGATTCGTTTTTACAACAAGTAAATCAGCCGATTATTGGGAATGTGGATGGAGGCTGGACGACAGAAACATTACACAGTATGGCGATTAAACAATTAGAGCAGACAGAATATGTACAGGAAACGTTAGGACAAAGAGTAGAGGAATTGCGAGAGCAAATTTCCATAGCGTCCAAATATATTATTAATGACTTACATGCAAAAGAGTCTATAAAAAGAGGAATGGAATCTTAGTTTTAGAGGACATCCTCTTTTTATTTAGTACGTTGTCATTAAATAAAAAGAGATAGAGGGAAATTTCCTATCTCTTTCTCCTTTTTGTATTTGAAGGTAGTGATTAAAAAAGAGAAGGTACAAGTGAAATAATAACAATGTCGAAATCTATAATGGTTTAAGTTGTTACTGCCGGCAAATAGCGGAAATAATATAAAGAAGCCTCTTGTAAAAAATTACAAGAGGCTTTTTTTATTGTTTAAACTTAAACATCTCACCGCTCAAGTTCGAATCACTATACACAAACAATACCATGTTAATATTGTTGTCTTTAATGTATTGATATACATCCTTTTCGTGATAGTGACGAAGGTCGAGGATAGATGTGTGTTTGAAGCTTTGTGCTAAGTGAGGCACGATTGCGTTTGCGAATGAGTCTTTTAGGACTAAAGCTCGTACATCATTTGGTGCATTGTTGTTTTCGATAACGATTTCTGGATAGTCGTTTGTGTAATAGCCTGCGTATGATATGGTGTCTTTTTGTTTTTCTACGCCGTATAGTTCATCTAATGTGCGATATACTGTGTCATTTACATCTTTTGCAGCTACGCTCGTAAAGTTGAAACCGTCTTTCGGTGTGTAGTAGCATAGTTTTTCTCCAGTCGCATCGATCAGTTGGTAAAGCTGGTTGTTAAAGCTTCCGACTAGATGTTTATTTGGAGCACACGTACGAGTGTAATCTTCTTTTTTTATTTCTTTTCCTTTATATATAGAAGATTGCTCTGCGATTGTGTTCATTATATATTGATAGCCTAAGAAGGCACCATCCATATTCCAGTGATGGTCTGTTTTAAAGTACATACTTTGTATTTCTTCATTTGTATAGTTTTTCTTAAAATAATCCATGAGTTTAATTGGCTTTACGTCTGCAGGAAGTTTATTTAGAAAGTAATTTAAATTTTCCTGTGCATATGTGTGAATATGAGAAGGTAATTTAAATGATAAAGCATTCGTTTTGGACGGTGGTAAAGCAAAGTAAAACTCAATATTTTGTTCTTTTAAAAACTGAGATAAGTCGTTTACAGCTGGCATAGCTTGGTCAATCTCATTATATTTTGTAGCCCAAGCAGGGTTTTTTAGAAGCCATTTATCATCTGTTAGAATAATATCGTTAATGAGAGACTTGCCCATTTTAATTTGGGTAAGTGTATAATTTTTTATGAGATCATCTCTTCCGATTAATTGATCGTTTGTATATGTCTCAAAGTCTTTAAAGAAACTACCATTTAAGGCAGCTTCTTTTGTAAGAGCTGGTTTTTGAGCGAGCGGACGATTTTCAACGGGCGAAACTGCTCGGTCAGTTTTGAGAAGCGATAATATGCCAAATGAAAAGATAATGGTGAGAAAACCGATAAATAGGACGATGTTCCCCAATTTTTTCATAATAACTTTTCCTTCCTACATAAAGTGAAACTTTAATTAGTGGGGGGGTTTTTGTTCATCCCCACTGATTATCAGCCTTAACCAATCGGGCTTTTACAGGCAGCCCGCCCCCCACCTAACTTCTTTGCTTTCGCTGAATTTTGAGGTGGGGGTCTTACTGCCCGGAAAATAGCGGGATAAGTTAAAACCTGAAGTAAATAAATGGATTATACGTCGAATTAATTAAATACATAATCGAAACCATAAATAATGTTAGTAATAATATAGGACGTACAACTTGCATCGTGAATATATACGTTTTGGGTGCAAGTTCTAATATGTTTTTAACACGTTTCAAAATTGGTGTCGCTGCGATAAAGGCAATGATAAATATGATAATGTATTCATGTATATATAGCATGGTGTTGTCATCGATGAAAGATTGTCTCTCTATGCCAAACATCGCTTTTAAATATTGGAACGAGTATGCGAAGTTATCAGCTCGGAAGAAGACCCAACCGATCATAACGATGATTAGTACATATGCATGTTGCAGCGGCTTCCATAGCTTATTTAATATTTTCTCGAATCCAGCTTTTTCAATCGAGATAATAAAGCCGTAATATAATCCCCAGGCGATAAATGTCCAGCTTGCTCCGTGCCATAAACCGGTTAATCCCCATACGATGAAGAGGTTACGGTAGTTTGCTAGTTTGGAAACACGATTTCCGCCGAGCGGAATGTATATATAGTCGCGGAACCAAGAGCCTAGTGTAATGTGCCATCTTCTCCAAAATTCTGAAATGGATTTTGAGATGTACGGATAATTGAAGTTTTTCGGGAAATCAAATCCGAACATTTTTCCAAGTCCAATTGCCATATCAGAGTATCCTGAGAAATCGAAATAGATTTGAAGTGTATAGGCAATAATACCAATCCAAGCCGTTCCAGCGCTCATTTCAGACGGTGGTAAGGCAAAGATTTTATCTGCGACAAATCCAACTTGATTGGCGATTAACATTTTTTTCGCTAGTCCTAGAATGAAAATTTGGAGACCTTCTGTAAATCGTTCAAAAGAATGGATGCGCGTTTTAATTTGATCAGCAACGATATTGTAACGAACGATTGGTCCGGCAATAAGCTGCGGGAAAATTGATATATATAGTGCTAAGTTAAGTGGATTCTTTTGAACTGCGCCATCTTTACGGTATATATCGATGACGTATGACATCGCTTGGAACGTATAGAATGAAATTCCAATTGGTAGTGGAATAGGTTCCACATGAATAGATAAATGTAAAGTTTGATTCAAAATATCTGTGAAAAAGGAAATATATTTAAAATAAGAAAGTAATAAAATATTTCCGACCACAGCCATAATTAAAAATGTGACTTTCATATTTTTTCGTTTATCATAATGATGCACGAGTAGGCCGAAGCAGTAGTTTAAAAGAATAGAAAAGAGCATTAAGAGGACGAATCGTGGTTCTCCCCATGCATAGAAAATTAAACTAAATGCAAGTAATACGAAATTACGTAGCTCGGCACGCACTATAAAATAGAAAAATAATACGAGAGGTAAAAAGATAAATAAGAAAACAGAACTACTAAATACCAAAGGACTCTCCTCACTTTTTTCAAAATACATTTCGTGCAAAAAACCGACATTTTTATTATATATTCTTTTAAATAAAAGTGCCTTTAATATTTTATCATGTTAATAATTCGATTGAAATGATTATCCTATATAATAGAAGAAAAGGGGAGCGGAATCCTTTTGACACTCACTATTTGGATAAGATAAGATGAATAAGTTGTGATTTGTTTAGAAGGGAAGAGATGGTGTGTTATTTAACTCATTTGAGTTTATTTTTTTATTTTTACCGATAGCATTTCTTTTATATTTTCTATTAAATAAATTTGGACATGCTACATTAGCGAAAGCTTGGCTCGTTGCGGCCTCTTTATTTTTCTATAGTTATTGGAATGTGAAATATTTACCGCTTATGTTAGTGTCGCTCATTGTGAACTACTTTATCGGAATGAGGCTCGTAAAACATAAGAGTAAACTTCTTTTAACGGTAGGGTTAATATTTAATATAGGAATGCTTAGTTATTTCAAGTATTATGATTTTTTCTTGCAAAATGTTAATGCATTAATTGGAACTCATTTTACATTATTATCATTAACGTTACCGCTCGCGATTAGTTTCTATACGTTTCAAAAGATTGCATTTTTAGTAGATACGTATCGCGGGGAAACGAAGGCATGTCATTTTCTTGATTACGCATTGTTTGTAACGTTTTTCCCGCAGCTTATTGCAGGGCCGATTGTACATCATGCACAAATTATGCCGCAGTTTGCGGATAGTAGCAAAAAGCGCTGGCAATCGAAGTATATTGTTCTTGGTATATTTGTATTTGCAGTTGGTATTTTCAAAAAGGTAGGTATTGCAGATGTATTATCACCCCTTGTACATGAAGGGTTTGATGTGCAGCAATCATTAACATTTGTCGAAGCATGGCTTTCGTCGTTAGCGTTTACGTTCCAATTGTATTTTGATTTTAGTGGATATAGTGATATGGCAATTGGAATCGCTTTAATGTTTAATATTAAATTACCTCAAAATTTTAATTCACCGTATAAAGCAGTGAATATACAAGATTTTTGGCATCGTTGGCATATGACGCTTAGCCAGTTTTTAACGAAGTACGTATACATTTCTCTAGGAGGAAATCGAAAAGGAATTACGCGTACATACGTAAATATTATGATTGTATTTTTAATAAGTGGACTTTGGCATGGAGCTGGTTGGACATTTGTTTTTTGGGGATTCTTGCACGGTTTGGCTTCTGTTATTCATCGCTTATGGAGTAAAGCAGGAGGGCGCATGCCAGCCTTTGCTGGTTGGTTCGTTACGTTTTTCTTCATTAATATAACGTGGGTATTCTTTAGGGCAACATCGATGCATGATGCGGTGAAAGTGTTAAAAGGAATGTTCGGACTAAATGGAATCGAATTAGCAAATAGCGTATTCCCGGCATTTATAATAGAGAAGCTGCAATTTTTAAAAGAGTACGGTGTTTCATTTAGTGAAGGGTACCATGTCTCTTTATTAGATCCAAAAATGGTAGCGTATATTTTCGGAGCGTTATGTATTAGTTTCTTCTTAAAAAATTCAATTCAGTTAAAGGATTCATTCCGTCCGAATGTATGGACTGCTTTATTTACTGCAGTATTGCTCGTATATAGCGTGTTACATTTAACGAGTATTAGTGAGTTTTTATACTTTAATTTCTAGGTGGAGAATATGAAAAACAAACATTGGCTTATTTTCGTTTTTGTATGTGTTTTTGTTCCTCTGGCAGGTGTCGGGATATTTAATAGCTATATAGATTCACTTTGGTTATTCCCGCATAAAAATAAGTGGAATGATGTTCAGTACGGGTTTAACGAGAGACAACAGAAAACAAATTATATAACGTACCGTCCGTTTACATATGATGGAGTTATACTTGGAAGTAGTAGAACGACTTTTATTAACGAGAATGACTTCACCGGGTTAAACGCATTTAATTATGCGGTAAGCAGTACAGATCCGCGTGAGTATGATGCATATATTGAATATGCAAAAGAACAAAAAGGTAGTGGACTCGAGTCTATTGTACTTGGTTTAGATTTCCTTGGAACGAACAAAAATAGGGAAATTGGTTTTGATAAACCAGAAGCGTATATTAATCAGGCGCAAAGTTTATTGTATCCGATTAAATCGTATATAAGTATGGACGGGATTACTTATTCAAAGAATACAATTGCAAATTCCACCCATCATATTACGAATCTTGACCGGTACAATCGAGAGAATATAAAATCGATGCGCGATTATACGAAAGAAGAACGTGATGCGCAAATAGCGGCGCAAGTAGATAAGTTTAGTAAAGAGATTTACGGCGGGAATTATGAGTATCAAAATATGAAAGAAATATTAGGAACAGTAAAGGCTCATAATCCGAACACGAAGTTTTATATTTTTACAACGCCTGTTTCAGAGCCTCTGTTCCGTACGATGATTCAATCAGGGCGATGGGAAGATTATAAAAAATGGCTTCATGACGCTGTAGATGTATTTGGAGAAGTGCACCATTTCATGTATCTTAATTCCGTTACAACGAATTTAGATAACTATATGGATGGGCATCATTTCAGACCGGAAGTTGGAAAGTTGATTGCGCATAAAGTTGTAAATGAGGAAGATAGCAACGTCCCGAAAGACTTCGGTATTGTTATTACGAAGGATAATATTGATGAGGTGTTGGAGGGGATTCAGGCGTCTTTTCAATAAAAAATAGATCATAAATGTGGTCTATTCTTTGCCGAGTAGACTGTATACCAAAATGAAGCAGCCACCGAGATCTGATGGCTGCTTCACTTTATTCTACCTCTAAATCAACAATTAAGTAAGCGAGTATAACAACGAAGAAAATACTAACGGCCGGCGCTGTTAGTACGTGACCGGACATAAAGGCAATTCCAAGTGATAGTATAACGGCACTAGCTAGTAGCATATATTTCACAGTTAATATTTTCTTAAAGTTTGTTATGATGCTGAGTAATAATTTAATACCGAAGTAAAGGAATGGTATGAAGTAAATAAGAGAACCGATGATTCCGAATGCAAAGAATATGTCATGGAAGTCCATTTCGATTAATTTAATTTTAACCGTATAGTTACCAGCATAGCCCATTCCGAATAATTTTTGTGATAGTGGTGCGTCTTTATAGTATTGTTTGTATACTTTTAAAAACTTATCGCGATCACTGTAAATTAAACTTTTGACCTCAGAGTCTGTTAGTTCACCTTTTGCATGTTTTTTCTCTGCGTCAGGATCTTCTTTAATTATTTTTCCTTCTTTTCTATCCTTTTCTTCTTGTACTGATTTTTTGTATTCGTATATTTGCATGTGGATGCCCATATTTTTTGCGATAGGAGTATGCGGTGTAAGGGCAATTAAACCTCCTAGTATAATAGCGGCAACAACTGTATTTACGAGATATGTGAATCCTTTTCCTTCTTTTTTGCGATGAACCATATATTCAATGAATGAGAATAAAAGTGCCACGCCAAGCGTTAGAACAATTGCACCATATCCTACTTTAGTTCCGACCATAATACTTGCATACATCGCGAGTATTGTTGGAATCCAGTAATAGATTTTCGAGAAAGAAGTTGTTTTATGAATCGAATATAACACTACGATTGGGAACATAATTGCAAAAATAGAACTTAAATCATTCCCAGCAAAGAACCAACCTCTTGAACCAATCTTTGAGTGAGGGTAGCTTGGGAAATCTGTACTAGTTTGCATCGCAACAATTAGTGTGATGCTTAAAATTAAAGTTGCATATAAGAAATATGTAATGATTTTATGAAATGCATATTCTTTATTTTTTAATTCTTTAAAGGCGATAATATATCCAAACAGTAGCACAATTGGATATATGCTCTTTAAAATAAATTTCACTTCTTCGCCAAATGAAACTGGATATTTAATCATCATATTATTTACAAGACCAATTGCTAGTACGATCCCGAGTAGGCATAAATAGAGAATGTACTTTTTCGCCCCATGTTGTTTTCTATGAAGAAGTAGATAACCTAATGCAAGAAGCATAAAGGCGAAACGGACTACGATTCCAACTGTTGCGCTCATGTGTAATACATAGATTGAAAAAGACGTTAATAAATCTAAAATTGGTTGAAACACAATGAATAGCAATAGGAAATGCGGGAAGTAGTTATCCGTTTGTTTCAACTTATTAACCATATATTCCTCCATTTCTTCATTCCTTTAGTTCAATACCCAAGAGATGGGGATAAAAGCCTTATTTACATAATAAGGCGAATGAATTTCAATATTTGTTTTTTTTGAATCAAACTTAAGAATACACCATTTCATTGTAATGGTAAATAGACGAAAAGCATGGATAAACCGACTTTAATTTCTATATTTTTTAACGAAATTGTATGTTTTATACGGAGATATATACAAATTACGAGAATATTAGACAGAAAATTAAGAAAAAAGAAGGATTTTCAACATGCTTTCTATAATTATATAAGTATAATCTTTATGTGGAAAAGAGGGGTATATATAATGGAAGTAACAAGTAAAACAGAATCTGTTGTTGTGAAATATGAAGGGCGCGTAGCAACGGTTATGGTTAATCGTCCAGAGGTTTTAAATGCATTAGATGAACCAACGTTAAAAGAGTTATTACAAAAGTTGAAAGAAGTGGCGGAAAGTTCTGTTCACGTTGTTGTGTTGTGTGGAAGTGGCCGTGGTTTTTCTGCGGGTGGAGATATTAAATCAATGCTTTCAAGTAATGATGAAAGTAAGTTTGAAGGCATCATGAATACAATTTCTGAAATCGTTGTGACGTTATATACGATGCCGAAGCTTGTTATTAGTGCAATTCATGGGCCGACTGCTGGACTTGGATTAAGTATCGCATTAACGGCTGATTATGTCATGGCAGATATATCATCAGTTATTGCGATGAACTTTATTGGAATCGCTTTAATTCCAGATGGTGGTGGCCATTTCTTCCTTCAAAAGCGCGTCGGTGAAAATATGACGAAGAAAATCATTTGGGAAGGGAAGAAATTATCAGCGACAGAAGCGCTAGATATCGGTTTAATTGACGAAGTAATCGGTGAGGATTTCCAAACGGCTGTGAAGCAAAAAATTAATGAATGGTTACAAAAACCAATCAAGGCAATGATTCAAACGAAACAAATTTTATGTGAAGTAAATCGTTCTAATTTAGAACAAACGCTTCAGCTCGAAAAGCGTGGTCAATATGCGATGAGACAAACAGCGGACCATAAAGAAGGTATTGCTGCTTTTCTAGAAAAACGTTTACCAGCATTTAAAGGGGAATAAAGTGAAACTTTAATCCGTGGGGATCTGTTTATCCCCCGCGGATTATTAGTCTTACTGCCCGTTAATTCGAGATAAAGGGAAGAAAGTGCTAACACATTTTAGTATAATTGTGTTAGCACTTTTTTTAGGAGTAATAAATGAAGAAAATTATCGGTGTTATCGTTATTATTTTACTTATATATTATGCTTTGCATAGTACACCATCTCTTGCGGTACGGACTGCATTATTCTTTGAGGGACATCCAGCTGTTGCTTTCTCTGGTGAAGTGAAGAAAGAACGGGATGTGAAAAAAGAGGCGATTCCTGATGAGTACGGGACCTTATACGGCGATAAGAAAGAAGAACCAGAGCATTACTTCTTTCCGGTAGTAAAGGCGCACGGATCAGGAATTGATATGTTAAGTGCTTGTGTGGAAAAAGAGTGGTTTTTCTATAAGGCAGAGCTTGGGTGTTATTAAAAATAGGAGGAACAGTGATGTCAACTTATAACAAATTAGTAAGAGACCGTGTCCCGGAGAAAATTTTAATGTCTGGAAAAACATATACAGCACAAAAATTAACAGGACAAGCTTACATACAAGCATTAGCGAAAATTGGTACAGAAGAAATTCGTGAATTTGCTTCAATGAAAGAGCGTGAACATGCGCTAGATTCACTTGCAGATGCACTTGAAGTTATTATTTCATTAGCTCGCGCAGAAGGTGCAACAATTGAAGATATAGAGCGTCTTCGTAAGAAAAAAGAAGAAGAGCGCGGCGGATTTACAAGAGGGATTTATTTGATGGACGTTTCGGAAGAGTAGTTTTATAGAAAAAGCACAGCTTACTCAGTAGCACTGTGCTTTTTTCCTGCAATTAGGCTAACGATTAAGAAGATAGCTGTTAATGTCCAGCCGATTGCAATAGAAGTAGTAGTGTGAAAGACATAAGAAACTTGTAAACATAGTAATGATGATAAAAACCAAATAAGTGCAATATGTACATGTTTTTTCGTTACATTCATTTTTGTTATCTCCTTTTTACTTACTAAACTAAATTTTACTATAATTTAGAAAATTAAACTATATGAGTAGAGGTTTTATCGTAATTTCGCTATACTAAATAGTAGAGAGAATGAGGAGGAAACGACAATGGCACATCATACGAAAGAAACGATGGAACTTATTAAGGAGCTTGTCTCTATTCCAAGTCCATCTGGAAACACGGCGAAAATTATTAATTTTATTGAAAACTATGTAAGTGAGTGGAATGTAGAGACGAAGCGTAATAATAAAGGTGCTCTTATTTTAACGGTTAAAGGAAAGAATGATGAGCAGCATCGTTTATTAACTGCACACGTTGATACGTTAGGGGCAATGGTGAAAGAAATTAAGCCTGACGGTCGTCTTCGTCTATCTATGATTGGTGGATTTCGCTGGAACTCTGTAGAAGGAGAATATTGCGAAATTGAAACGTCAAGCGGTAAGAAATATACAGGCACAATTTTAATGCATCAAACTTCTGTCCATGTGTACAAAGATGCAGGGGAAGCGAAGCGTGATGAGAAAAATATTGAAGTGCGTATTGATGAGCGTGTCTTTTCAGCAGATGCAGTACGTGAGTTAGGAATTGAAGTAGGAGACTTCGTTTCATTTGATCCACGCGTTCAAATTACAGAGAGTGGATACATAAAATCACGTCATTTAGACGATAAAGTAAGTGTAGCAATTCTATTAAAATTAATTAAAAGATTGCAAGATGAAAAGGTAACATTGCCATATACAACACATTTCTTAATTTCTAATAATGAAGAAATTGGATACGGTGGAAACTCAAATATTCCAGAAGAAACGGTAGAATATTTAGCAGTTGATATGGGAGCGTTAGGTGATGGACAAACATCTGATGAATATACAGTATCCATTTGTGCGAAAGACTCTAGCGGTCCATACCATTACGCTTTACGTAAGCATTTAGTTGAATTGGCGAAAGCGAATGCTATTGAATATAAAGTGGATATTTATCCCTACTACGGATCAGACGCATCAGCTGCGATTCACGCTGGATTTGATGTGAAACATGCATTAATTGGAGCTGGTATTGATTCTTCTCACGCATTTGAGCGTACGCATGAAAGCTCGATTGCACATACAGAAGCACTTGTTTATGCATATGCGTTATCAGAAATGATAGTAGAATAGTGAGAGGGTGGTTGATTCTATGAATCAGCCACTTTTTTGTGCATAAAAAATACTTTAATTGTATTTTATTGTACAATATTAAGAAAGTAGGTTTACTACAGAATTCTAGTATTATAGAATGATAGAGGAGCACTAATTTTTTTTTGCTCGAATTTGTTATAATTTGTATATTAAGATTACGTGTTATTGTAAATGATTTTTGAGAGGAGTATTATTTTTTATGAAGTATCGTGCAGTCGCGGCTGGTATTTTAGCCGCAAGTTTATTATCGTCTCCAGTTAGTAGTTTCGCAGCAGGGAAAAAGTTTTCGGATGTTCCTACATGGGCGCAGGAATCGGTTGACTATTTAGTAGGGAAAAAAGCACTTGATGGAAAACCAGATGGAACGTTTTCTCCATCTGAAGCAGTAGATAAAGGATCAGCTGCAAAAATATTAGCGGTAGTTCTTGGTTTACCAATTGATCCAAAAGCGAAACCATCTTTTAAAGATTCGCAAGATCATTGGGCAGCACCATATATTGCTGCGGTAGAAAAAGCAGGTGTAATTAGTGGAGATGGTACTGGAAAATTCAATCCATCAAGCCAAATTAACCGTGCATCTATGGCATCTATGCTTGTACAAGCATATTCATTAGACAAGAAAATTATTGGAGAACTTCCAACACAGTTTAATGATTTAGAACCTCATTGGGGTAAGAAACAAGCTAATATTTTAGTAGCTTTAGAGATTTCAATGGGTACAGGAAATGGTTGGAAGCCTGACGGTACTGTAAGTCGTGCTGAAGCAGCTCAGTTCATCGCGATGGCAGATAAAAATAAAACAAATACATCGAAAAGAATGTATATGAACAGAAACTTTATTACATATCATCAGGCATCGTTATCATCTGGTATTACTGACACTCAACATAAGCCACAAATGCTTGAAGTGAAAGAGCAAAGAGCGGATGGTTGGTTGAAAGTTGTAACAAGTAAAGGTGAGAAGTGGACACCATTACAAGAAAAAACAGAGTCTATTAATCAAGAATTCACTACATATCAAGAAGCTTCACATACGTCTACAGTGGCAGGCACACATAAAGCACAACAAGTAACTGTTATTGAAGAGAAAGATAGCTGGATTCGTATCCGTATGGGAGCTGGCTTCCAATGGGTGGATAAAAATCAATTAAACCCAGTGAAGCAAGGTAACTTCCTAGAAGGTAAAGCGATTATTATTGATCCAGGTCATGGGGGAATTGACTCAGGGAATCCTGGTTATTATGAGAAAGAAAGTCAAACCGTATTAGATGTATCATTACGATTACAGAAAATATTTGAGAAAAAGACACCGTTTACTGCGTTATTCACTCGTACAGATGATACACGTCCAGGAACAAGTGCTTCTGATTCTTTAAAGAAACGTGTAGAATTTGCTCAAAAAAATAATGGGGATATCTTTGTAAGTATCCATGGTAATGGTACGGAAAGTAAAAATGGACAAGGTACAGAAACATTCTACTATGAATCAGCGACAGCAAGAGGGACAAACCCGAATGTATCAGAAAGTCGTTTATTAGCAGAGAAAATTCAAGAGCGTCTTGTAGATGCACTTGGAACAAAAGATCGCGGTGTGAAGAAAGGCGATTTATATGTAATTAGAGAAAACACGATGCCAGCTGTATTAGCAGAATTAGCATTTGTAGATAATAAAAACGATGCAGATAAAATTGCTACACCAGAACAGAGACAAAGTGCAGCAGAAGCTATTTATCAAGGTATTTTAGATTACTACGAAGCAATGGGTAATGACGTATCTTCGTACCGTTAATAAATAGAGAGAATGATAGAAGAGATTGCTGAGATGCAGTCTCTTTTATTTATTAAATGAATTATAAAGGTTTCTCTTTATTTCGAGCATATGATATCATTTAATTTTACGTAAAAAAGTATTCGAGTAATTGTGATCATAACAATTTTAAACGATAAAGGATGATAATAGATTGAGTAATCATAGTAAAACACCTGCATGTATATATACGTATGCATTTCGCGAAGAGGAGCGTGCTTTATGTTACTTGGAAATGCGCTCGTTCTTTGGGATGGAGTCTCACGTTAATATTTTAAAAAGTGAAGTCAAGATTGCTCCGAGTAGAAGTCCGTTTATTAAAGAGCGCGTCGAGGTTATGTATGAAGGGGACGACTTAGAAAGCATTTTAGAACAAGTGGAACAAATTGATTTAGCAGGAGCGACATTCAAAGTTATCTTCGTTAAAATCAATGATCTTGGTAAAGAAAATAAAATTGAATATGGAGAAAGACGCCTTATTGAACGAGACCTCGGTATGCATATTGAAGGAGAAGCGGATGTTCGTAATCCAGAGCGTGTATTCGGGATTGTTCCTCTTGGAGGACGCTGGTACTTCGGACACTATGTAGAAAGTGATCCGGTTTGGTATCATCACATAAAAAAACCACATAGCTATTCGACATCACTGAGCACACGTGTTGCTAGAGCTGTCGCAAATATCGCTGTACCAAACCCAGATGGAGTACGAGCGATTGACCCGTGCTGCGGAATAGGAACAGTAGTAGTAGAAGCACTTTCTATGGGAATTAACATCGTTGGTAGAGATATTAATCCACTTGTAGTTCTTGGAACGAGAAAAAACATCGTACATTTCGGGTTTGAAGGAACAGTAACAAAAGGTCCAATTGAAGAAATTACTGAGAACTACGACGTTGCAATTATCGATATGCCGTACGACCTATTTACGCACGCAACACCAGAAGACCAGTTCTCCATTCTCTCAAGTGCGCGCCGCATTGCAAAAAAGGTAGTCGTTGTCACGATGGAAACAATGGACGACATGATCCATGAAGCAGGATTTGAAATTACAGATCGCTGTATCACAAGAAAAGGATCATTTTCTAGACAAATTCTTGTTTGTGAATAAGAAAGAAAGGTCACCCGTTTGGGTGACCTTTTTTTGGTTTGTATTGATGTGTGATTGGTTGGTGGAATGGAGGGATGATTTGGCGGGATTTGTTGATAAGTCGATATTTTATGTCGAATCGCTGATATATTCAGAGAATCAACCGATATCAAATTACTCTTCTTTCGTTGTCTCTTGTTGTGCGATTAATAAATTGCGTAATACGTGTGCGCGGTAACTTTCTAGTTTTCGTCCTTCATGATAGCGAACACCTAATTTTTTTAGCTCAGCTACGTACCAGCCTTTCGTTCCGTAATACATGAGACCACTTCCTTTTTTCTTTTGAACAGTATATGTGCCGGGGCGAGAGAATTTTCTTTTTTTATTCATGAAATTTGCGGAATTCAATATTGAATATTCAGTTTATTTTTAATATGATTAACTTATTATCGGATGACAGTGATTAGCCTCGCTGTAAGCCCGGATTTATGTTTGAAAATGAAAAGAGTAACTTCTTTCCACTTGAGCTTCTTTAGCAGAAGTACGAGCTATAAGGATAAGGGTAGTAAAATTCAATGCAAATGTGTACATTGTTTTTCTGGCTCTTAACATAGTAACGGAGGATGAAATATGCGTAAAGGGACATTTTTTATGGCAGGACATTCGAGACTTCCGAAAGGGATGGCTGTTCGCAGTATGTATGAAACATTAACGATTACAATTGAGGCAGATCATAAATATCACGTTATTATTGAAGCGTCATGTACGCTTGCGACAGAGCACGGTAGAGACTTCGTCGCTCAAATGTTGAGAGGGCATAGTTTGCAAGATGGTATTGAAGAAATCGTTCAAAATATTACGGACCATTATCAAGGAAAAGCGCAAAATGCTATCGTCAGTGCGGTGAAAGATTTACATCGCCAATATGTAAGTTATTTAAATGATGAACAGCCCAGGGGAGAGTACGAGGAAACAACACCATAAAAACTATCTAGTTTACAACCATAAACGAGAGCCAGTTGTATTTCTTTTAAAGAGATACGACTCGCTTATTTTATTGAGGAGGCAAGAACTATGAAAAAGTTAAATGAAGTGTAAGTTGTAAAACAAGAGATGAAAAAAAGAGGGTGCGTAGAAAGTAAGGGGATTTTTAAAATGTATAAAGTATGTAGAGAAAATAATAAAAAACGAATTGACAGTTAGAATATTTTGAATTATTATTTAATTGATAAGATCCATACGAGAAATTAGCCTTCTCTATATTCGATCTTGCTTTCCTGTTTTACAAATATTTTCATACAAACTGTCTATTATTATTGTACTTTAAGAGATTAAAGAACACTCGTAATTATGAGCCAGTTGTACGTTTCTACGATTTTATGTCGTGGATACGTATGACTGGCTTTTTCGATGTTAGGGCAGTAAGACCGAATCTCAGCATAAGAAGATAAGGATAACTGTCTGTAAAAAACGTCAATAAGTTCTTCATATTTAAATTAGGGAGGAATTGAAATGTCGATTATTACAGAACAAAATGCGAAGATGAAATTTGCAAAGAAATATGAGGGGTATGAAATTGCTCCTCATCCAGAGCATAAACGTTTATATCATATTACGCTAAACCAGCAATTGCTTAAGCAGTTTTTTGAAGAGGTAAAAGAGCATTCAGAGCAGTCACTGCAATATATTCCTTATTCTCGATTTAATCTTGCGGATGGAATGAGAAAGATTTTTGGGCAATCATTTATGGATAACATTCGCGGTATTATTCATGACCGTGAAACGGGTGGATTTACGATTGGGGTACAAGGTGAAACGTCAGATCCAGCAGACTACGTGAAATTTGCAACAGCATTAACACATTTAATCGGGGAGCCAAACTTTGATGCAATGACAGGAACGTATTATGCTAGATTTAATGTGAAAGATACGGATAGTAGTGATTCTTACCTTCGTCAAGCGTACCGATTGTTTACACTGCATACAGACGGTACATTCGTTGATGAGCCGACAGATTGGCTTCTTATGATGAAAATTGAAGAGCAAAATGCAGTAGGAGGGGAATCACGTTTACTACATTTAGACGATTGGGAAGACCTTCAAAAGTTTAGAAATCATTCACTCGCATCTGTTAAAGTTACGTATAAAGCACCACCAAGTAAAAATGCGCAAGAAATCGTCTATCGTGAAACATTTTTTGATGTAAATAACGCACCGTGTATTTGCTTTATTGATCAGTTCGCTTATCCAGATAATATTGAACAAGCAAACTATCTGAAAGACTTATCATATTCTGTTGAAAACTCACCAGCAACACATGCATTGAAATTACCAATTGGTGACTTAGTTCTTTTAAACAACTTATTTTGGATGCACGGAAGAGCTGCATTTGAAAAAAATAAAGATTTATATAGAGAACTAATGCGTCAACGTGGTTGTTTTTCTAAATAAGTTTGTACGGCGGGTCTTAAAAAAGGCCTGCCTTTCATCATATTAAGGGGGAAGTAGGATGTATGACTTTATAATTATTGGCGGAGGAATTGTTGGGCTTTCAACGGGAATGGCTTTAACGAAAAAATTCCCTCGTGCGAAAATCGCGATCATTGAAAAAGAAAAGGAACTTGCACATCATCAAACTGGACATAATAGCGGAGTAATTCACTCTGGAATTTATTATAAACCAGGGAGTTATAAAGCGAAGTTTGCCAAAGAAGGAAACGCAGCTATGGTTCAATTTTGTAAAGAAAATGACATCGCTTATGACATGTGCGGGAAAGTAATTGTCGCTACAGAAAAGGACGAACTTCCTCTTTTACATAACTTATATGAAAGAGGCTTACAAAACGATTTACATATTGAAAAAATAGGCAAGGAAGAATTAGCTGAAATTGAACCTCATGTAAAGGGACTTGGGGCAATCCGTGTTCCTTCTTGCGGAATTGCTGATTATAAAGGCGTAAGTTATGCATTTGCTCGCTTAATTCAGGAAAGTGGGAGAGAAGTACATTTAGGAACAGCGGCGGGGCGTATTACTGAGAAGAAAGACGCTGTAACAATTGAAACGAATCAAGGTGTATTTAAAACGAAATTTCTCATTAATTGCGCCGGCTTACATAGTGACCGTATTGCGAAAAAGACAGGCATATTAACGGATATGAAAATTGTTCCGTTCCGTGGTGAATATTACGAACTTGTTCCAGAAAAACGCCATCTCGTAAAACATTTAATCTATCCAGTTCCAAATCCAGAATTCCCATTTCTAGGTGTTCATTTCACAAGAATGATAAACGGAGACGTACATGCAGGACCAAATGCCGTATTAAGCTTCAAACGCGAAGGCTATACGAAAACAGACTTTGATATAAAAGACTTCATGGAAACAATGACATACACAGGCTTTTGGAAAATGGCGATGCCAAATATGAAAGAAGGCATAAAAGAAATGGTGCGCTCATTTAGTAAACAATCATTCCTAAAAAGCTTACAGCGCTTAATACCAGAACTTACAGAGAAAGATATCGTGCCAACACATGCAGGTGTAAGAGCACAAGCCATTTTATCAAACGGAAATATGGTTGATGACTTCTGCATTATCCCTGGCATCAATTCCCTGCATATTTGCAACGCACCGTCTCCGGCTGCAACGGCTAGCATAAAGATTGGTGAGGAGATTGTAAGGCAAGTGCCGGATGTGGTGGCGGTTAGGGTTTGATGGGTCCCCCGAGGTTTTTGGGGGATTTTTTTAGTTTTGGATGCCCGGGCGGGGCTGGTTGTAGCTTAATGGTCGCTAACTGTCTACTGTATAAAAAAGTAGACAGTAGTGTATGCTTTTTTTTAAAATTTATACAGATTTATCCCGCTATTTGTGGGCAGTAAGACCCCCACCTCAAAATTCAGCGAAAGCAAAGGATCTAGGTGTGGGTCGGGCTGCCCGTAAAAGCCCGATTGGTGTGGGCTAATAATCAGTGGGGATGAAGCCCCCCCACTGATTAAAGTTTCACTTTATACTCTATGCGTTGGCATGATACTTGCAATGAAAATAGTATTAACATATAGGGGAGAGATAGAAATGAAGGTTAGTAAAGTGTACACGACAATTGATGCTCACGTAGCTGGGGAACCACTTCGAATCATTACGGGCGGAGTGCCAGAGATAAAGGGAGAAACGCAATTAGAAAGACGCGCATACTGCATGGAACATTTGGATCATCTTCGCGAGGTTCTTATGTATGAACCGAGAGGACATCACGGCATGTACGGTTGTATCATTACTCCGCCCGCAAGTCCTCATGCTGATTTTGGCGTATTATTTATGCACAATGAAGGCTGGAGTACGATGTGTGGTCACGGAATTATCGCTGTTATTACAGTTGGAATTGAAACAGGTATGTTTGAAGTGACAGGTGAAAAACAAAAATTTATTATTGATAGCCCTGCCGGGGAAGTCATTGCGTACGCAAAATTTAACGGGAGCGAAGTAGAGTCAGTATCATTTGAAAACGTTCCTTCGTTCGTATATAAGAAAGACGTTCCTATCAAAATAGATGACTATGAATTCCAAGTAGATATTGCGTTTGGCGGAGCATTCTACGCTGTAGTGGATAGTAAAGAGCTTGGTTTGAAAGTCGATTTCAAAGATTTAGCTGCAATTCAAACGTGGGGCGGTAAAATTAAACATTATATTGAAAGTCAAATGGAAGTAAAACATCCACTTGAAGAAGGTTTAAAAGGAATATACGGCGTTATTTTCTCAGATGAACCGAAAGGAAAAGATGCCACTTTACGAAATGTAACGATCTTTGCTGATGGGCAAGTAGACCGTTCCCCTTGCGGTACAGGAACATCCGCAAGAATCGCAACTCTTTTTGAAAAAGATGCCTTACAAAAAAGAGAGATGTTCATCCACGAATGCATTACTGACGGGAAATTCGAAGGAGAAGTATTGTCGGTAACCGCAGTAGATACATATGAAGCTGTCATTCCGAAAGTAACGGGGAATGCATTTATTACAGGGTTTCATCAGTTCGTTGTAGACCCGAGAGATGATTTGAATCGGGGATTTTTGTTAGGATAAAGTGAAACTTTAATCAGTGGGGGTTTTGTCCATCCCCACTGATTATTAGTTGAACCAATCGGGCGTTTACGGGCAGTTGATCTCCCGCCTAACTTCTTTGCTCAAGCTGAATTTTGAGGTGGGAGTCTTACTGCTCGTTAATGCGGGATAAGAGGAGGAGGTGGAAAGATATGCTAGTCATAAGCGCGAACGAACAACGAAACTTAGTAAATATGAAGGAAGTCATTGAATACGCGGCGCTTGCTTTAAAAGAATTTTCAGCAGAAAGAACGATCACACCAATTCGCGGCTCATTACCATTTGCGAACGAGCAAAATACCGCATTAATTATGCCTTCAGTAGCGGAAGGACTCGAAGCGCTCGGTTTAAAAGTAGTAACGGTAGCTCCGCATAATAAAAAGATAGGAAAGAAAACGATAAACGGGATCGTTATGCTATCAGACTTTCAAACGGGAGAACCACTCGCACTTTTAGAAGGATCGTACTTAACGATGATTCGAACAGGCGCCTTATCAGGAGTAGCGACAAAACATTTAGCCCGCCATAACGCAAAAACCTTATGTATTATCGGAACAGGTGAACAAGCGAAAGGAATTGCAGAAGCTGTACTCGCCGTTAGGGATATTGAAAAAATCATCCTATACAACCGAACAGAAGAAAAAGCGTATACATTTGCGCAATATATACAAGAAAAATTCAGCAAACCGGCTTACGTTTACACAAATCCAAATGAAGCAATAAGCGAAGCAGACATCATCGTCACAACAACGAATGCATCCACACCAGTCTTCTCAGAAAAACTACAAAAAGGCGTCCACATAAACGCTGTCGGTTCATTTAGACCGAGCATGCAAGAACTACCATCCCATGCCATCGCGAACGCAAACAAAGTAGTAGTCGAATCAAAAGAGGCAGCACTAGAAGAAACGGGTGACCTTCAAGTTCCTATAAAAGAAGGCTTATTTGAAGCGAGCGACATCCACGCCGAACTTGGTCAAATTATAAGCGGGGAAAAAGCTGGTAGAGAGAACGATGAAGAGATTACTGTTTTTAAATCAGTTGGTTTGGCGGTAGTGGATATTATCGTTGCGAAGTATTTGTATGAAAAAGCGGTGGAGTGTGGAGTTGGTACTAGGATTGAGTTGTGAGACTGCCTTTTGGTGGTCTTTTTAATTTGGGGGATAAGTTACTCTGTTTGGCGATTCAAATATTTTTGTATATGAAAGTGTGTTGAGATTGTGGTGTTCTTTTTGCTTATAATACGCTTTTGCATCTCAAATGCAATGCAAAAGCTAGGGTTAAAGGACGTTCACAAGCAGTTGTTGAGCTTCTTCGCATTGGAGAGCTCGAATTATAAGAAAACAGCCGACTTTTATACAAATAGTCGGCTGTTTTTCTGTTTATTTAATACTCTGAATGTACAGATGTTAAAGGGTATAAGATATTTATGTTCAAAACACCTTGGTAATTGATTAGAGAAATGAGTTTGGAAAATAGATTAATTTTAGTTAGAGAAGAAGAACTTAGAAAAATAGCAGTATTGGATTCTATTGGAGTTGTCTTTGTTTGTCCCTTATTTTCCAATTGGAGAATAAGGGACAAAGTTTTATGAAGGAGTAAATTTAGACATCAAGTATGCAGCTTTTTTACCATTCTCGCCATTCTTCTGTTATGTCTTCTTCAGATTCTAAGCCAGCTATTCGTGCAGCTGCATCGATAAATTCATAGAGATCCTCTCTTTCCATTGTTTCGATAAAATAGTCATGTTCGATATTTAATTCGTTTATTTTAATAACTACCTCTTTAACGACTTGCATTATTTCGACTTCGGTTGGATTCTCACCCAATAGCTCTAAATTGTTAATGTAAGTGTCGAGAACTTTATTTGTTGCACTTATATTTTCTTCAGTGAAAAACTCCCCATCTTCATCATGCTCAACCCATGGGGTTGTTGGTTTGTTTTTTTTCAATTCATCAAATGTCATGATAACCTCCTAAAAATGTTTTTTTATCTTTAATCTCATTCTACATTTTCAATTATATATAACAACCATTTCAGAGGAATTTCCTATAGGCTGCTAGTTTTTCAACGCATTTTACGAGGCCATCTATTCGTGGTCTTTTTATTTTATCATCCGCATAAATATATTTTATCCCGCATTAACGGGCAGTAAGACTCCCACCTCAAAATTCGGCGAATGCGGAGGAGTTAGGTGGGAGATCAACTGCCCGTAAAAGCCCGATTGGTGAAGGCTAATAATCAGTGGGGGATGGACAAACCCCCACTGATTAAAGTTTCACTTTATCGCAAGAATTCATTAATAGATTTCAAACTGTCTATCTTTGCGAAAAAGTTTGACAATACATACGGGTAGTGGTAATTTAAAACCTATAAGAAAACTCGGTATTAATTCCGAGTTTTCTTATAGGTGTAAATAGTCGAGAGGGGTCGAAATATGAAGAAGAAGTTGTTTGCATTACCATTTGTCCTACTATTACTTATTGCATTAGCGGCTTGCTCAGGGGAGAAAGATTCTTCGAAGCAAGCAGGAACTAGTAAATCAGGGACTCCGAAAGATGGAGGAACGTTAACAGTTGGTGTTAGTGATAATCCAGATACGATGAACCCGCTTTATGCGAATGATCGAGTGTCATTAACGATACAGCAAGCTTTATATGCACCGCTGTATCATATGGAAGACGGTAAGAAAAAATTTGTTCTTGCTGAGAGCTTTACGCCTTCAGAGGATCAATTAACATGGACGTTAAAACTAAAAGATAATTTGAAATGGCATGATGGTAAGAAAATTACATCAGATGATATTGTATTTACATTCAAATCTATTCTAGATGAGAAGCAAAATAGTTCAAGCCGTGAAAACTTTATTTTTAAAGGAAAGCCGCTTGAGGTGAAAAAAGTGGATGAGCTAACGACTCAATTCGTTTTACCACAAGTAAGTGCATCTTTCGAAGGGGTTATGAATGACTTCTTCCCAATTCCGAAACATGTATTTGAAGGTGAGGCGGATTTAGTGAAGAGTAAGAAAAACCTACAACCTGTAGGATCAGGTCCATTTAAATTAAAAGAGTTTAAATCAGATGAATATGTTGCTTTAGAGCGATTCGATGATTATTTTGCTGGGAAAGCGAAATTAGATTCTGTCGTGTACCGCGTTGTAAAAGACCGTAATACGGCAAACGTTTCACTACAAAATGGTCAAATCAATATGAAAATGATTGAGCCGCAAGACTTTAAGAAATTAGATAGCACTGGGAACTTCTCAATGGTCACATTCCCTGAAGGTAGATTATTCTACTTAGCTTATAACTTTAATACAGACCTTATGAAGAAAAAAGAAGTGCGCCAAGCAATTGCGCATGCATTAGATAAGAAAGAAATGATTAACTCAGCGTTCGTTTCTAGTCAATTTGCAGAACCGGCAAATTCAATCTTAACGCCAGACGCTATGTATTATGCAAAAGATATTAAAGAGTATAAGTATGATCAGAAAGAAGCGAAAGATTTATTAGCAAAAGCTGGTGTAAAAGATAAAGAAAAAGTACGCGTTATGTATGTAACGAATAATAAAATTATGGAAAGCTTAGCGCTATATACACAGCAAAAATTACAAGAAGTTGGTTTAAAAGTTGAACTGAATGCATTAGATGCTAGTGCAGCAAGTGAAAAAGGCTTAGATAAAGAGAATAAAGAATATGACATTACATTCGGTGGTTACATAATGGGACCAGAGCCTGATTCATATAAGAGCTTATTCTTAAGTAATGCAGAATACAATTATGCACGTTATAAAAATGCTGACTTCGATAAGTTATGGGAAGAAGCTGCGGTTGAAACAGATAAAACGAAACGCGCAGAGCTATACCATAAAATCCAAGATACAGCTAGAGAAGACTTACCTTATCTTCCAATCGCATATCCGAAAGCAGTTATTGCAGTAGATAAAAAGTTTGATGGATTAAAAGAAGCAAAAGCAATTCCAGTTACAATGTTTGAAGATCTATCGAAGATTTATGAAGTGAAATAAGAAACTGTAAAGAAGCTGGTGAAAATCAGCTTCTTTATCCCGCTTTAACGGGCAGTAAGACTCCCACCTCGAAAGTCAACTGAGGCAAAGAAGTGAGGTGGGAGATCAACTGCCTGTAAATGCCCGATTGGTTCGGGCTAATAATCAGTGGGGATGAACCTCCCCACTGATTAAAGTTTCACTTTATCTTGAGGGGGGAAGTTTGTGTATAAAGTAATTGCAAAGAGGCTTTTAAATGCGATTCCGCTTTTATTTGTTATTTCTATTATTTCTTTTCTATTAATAAAACTAGCGCCGGGCGATCCCGTTCGAAACTTTGTAACGCCGAATATGAGTCCGATTGACGTTGAACGTATTCGCAAAAGTTTAGGACTAGATCAGCCGATTTACGTGCAATATTTTTTATGGTTAAAAAATATTTTAACAGGGAATTTTGGATACTCACTTCAAAACCATCGTCCTGTTTTAGAACTTATTACAGAAAGATTACCCGCAACAATCGGGTTAATGGGATCATCTTTACTCGTCTCATTTGTAATCGCAATACCGCTTGGATTATTTACAGGTGTGAAAAAGAACTCGTTCTTTGACCGCATTGTGAACTTCATCTCCTATGTGGGAATCTCAATGCCAGTCTTTTGGTTCGCGTTACTATTAATCTATTTATTCTCTTTAAAATTGAACATGCTTCCGAGTATGGGTATGCGCACAGTCGGTCAAGATTCCTTCTGGGATATTGTCCAGCACGGCATTTTACCTTGCATGGTGCTAGCGTTCCAAAACATCTCTGTTTATATGAGATATATTCGCTCAAGTACAATTCAGCAATTAGAGGAAGATTACGTACAAATTCAATATGCGTACGGTGCTTCACAGAAAACAGTTTTATTTAATCACGTACTTCGGAACGTATTAATACCGATCATTACAATTTTCGGATTATCCATTCCAAGTTTAGTAGGCGGAGCGTTCATTACGGAAACAGTATTCTCATGGCCGGGACTTGGTTCACTCGGGGTAAATGCTATTTTTAGATTTGATTATCCAATTATTATGGCAATCACATTATTATCATCGTTCATGTTAATTCTCGGTAATTTAATTGCTGATATTTTATATGGCGTAGTAGATCCGCGCATTCGAATGAGGGGGTGATGGAATGAACAATAGGAGATTTCAAACGATAAAAAATAGTTTTACGAAAAATAAGTTTGTAGTAATGGGAGTTATTATACTGGGTGTTTTAACAATCGCGTCTCTTTTCGCATTCGTATCACCGTACGATCCTAGTAAAATGTCGATTCCAGATCGTTTACAAGAACCGAGTATGAGTCATCCGTTCGGCACGGATGATTACGGAAGGGATTATTTAACGAGAGCGTTATATGGCGGAAGAGTTTCCCTTGCGGTTGGTTTTCTAGCGATGGTTGTTTCCATTACAATAGGGACCGCAGTAGGAACAATAAGTGGATATTTTGGTGGAAAGTTAGACAACTTCTTAATGCGAATTGTTGAAGTTTTAATGTCAATTCCATCATTCTTTTTAATGCTGTTATTAAATGCGTATTTAAAACCAGGAATTACAACGCTTGTTCTTATTATCGGATTATTAACGTGGATGGACACCGCACGTATTGTAAGGGCAGAAACGTTATCTGTAAAAGAGCGTGAGTACGTTTTATATGCAAAAGTATCTGGACAAAAATCATTGATGATTATTGTAAGACACATCATTCCTAACATTTTATCAACCATTATAATCGCAGCGACATTAACAATTGCGACATCGATTTTAATGGAATCATCACTTAGCTTCTTAGGTTTAGGTATTAGAGAACCAGATTCTTCTTGGGGCAGCATGCTAAATAATGCGCAAGGGTATATAGGTGAAGCTTGGTATTTAACACTCTTCCCAGGGTTCCTTATTTTATTAACAGTACTAAGTTTTAACGTAATCGGTGAAGCGTTGAAAAAAGCTTTCGCACCAAAAGGGGCTCATCATGAGAACTAATGCTTTAAGTGAGGGGGAGTGAAAAGCGTGTCTGAAAAACTATTAGAAGTAAAAAACTTAAAGACTTCTTTTTTCATAGAAGACGGCGAAGTAGAAGCGGTTCGCGGCGTTTCATTTAGTTTGAAAAAGGGTGAAGTCGTCGGGATTGTTGGCGAATCGGGGAGCGGAAAGAGCGTTATGGCGAAATCCGTTATGGCTCTTGTTACGTCGCCAGGGAAAGTGAAAGAAGGAGAGATTCTTTTTCAAAATGAAAACGTGCTTTCTAAATCGGAGAAAGAATTACGCTCTATTAGAGGAAATCAAATTTCACTTATCTCTCAAGATCCAATGTCGGCATTAAACCCAGTTGTGAAAATTGGAAAGCAAATGACGGAAGTAATTATTCGGCATCAAAAAGTGAAAAAGAAAGAAGCACAAAATATCGCGGTCAGCTTGTTAAAACAAGTTGGTCTTTCTTCACCGGAAGAAAGGGTAAAACAATATCCACATGAACTAAGTGGTGGTATGAAACAACGGGTTATGATTGCGATGGCGATGTCTTGTAATCCGGACCTTCTCATTGCGGACGAACCGACGACAGCGCTTGATGTAACGATACAAGCGCAAATACTAGACTTAATGAAAAACTTAAAAAACGAAACGAATATGTCGTTATTGCTCATCACGCATGATCTTGGAATTGTTGCGCAAAACTGTACACGCGTCATCGTTATGTACGGCGGGCTTATTATGGAAGAAGGACATGTACTTGATATTTTCCAATCACCGAATCATCCATATACGAAAGGGCTATTAAACTCTCTGCCAAAAATATCGAACGGCGTAAAAGAAAGACTAGCGCCAATTCAAGGTGTAACGCCAAACTTACTACACCCGCCGAAAGGTTGCCCATTCGCAGAGCGTTGTCCACATAAAATGGACATTTGTGAAACAGAACGTCCACCATATTTTGAAATCGGAAACGGAAGACGCTCTATGTGCTGGCTAAACGATGAAATAGTAGGTGATTCCCATGCATGAAGAAAACTTAATTGAAGTTCGGAACTTAAAAAAGTATTTTCCTATTAAAAAAGGACTATTCGGTAGAAAAACAGAGCAATTAAAAGCAGTCGATGATCTTAGCTTCACAATAAAAAAGGGTGAAACATTCGGACTAGTAGGAGAATCAGGCTGCGGAAAATCAACGACAGGAAGAAGTATCATTCGCTTACACGATGTAACGTCAGGTAACATCCTATTCGATGGAAAAGATATCGCAGATCTAAAAGAAAGTGAACTAAAAGAATATAGAAAAAGAATGCAAATCATTTTCCAAGATCCATACGCATCATTAAACCCGACAATGAATGTATTCCAAATTATTAGCGAACCGATGAACATTCACGGATCTTACACAGCGGAAGAAAGAAAAGAAATCATTCTAGACCTGCTCAAAAAAGTAGGCCTAAAAGAAGAACACCTATATCGCTACCCGCACGAATTTAGCGGAGGCCAAAGACAGCGTATTAGCATCGCACGCGCACTATCTGTAAAACCTGACTTCATCCTATGTGACGAACCAATCTCAGCGCTAGATGTCTCAGTCCAAGCACAAGTCGTAAACATGCTGCAAGACATCCAAGAAGAAACAGGCGTCACATACTTATTCATCGCACATGACCTATCCATGGTAAGACACATATCAGACCGAATCGGAGTCATGTACTTAGGAAACATAGTAGAAATTGCCGACAGCGAAGACCTATACACAAAACCGGCACATCCATACACACAAGCATTACTCTCATCCATGCCAGAACCAGATCCAACAAACACAGGAAAAGAACGGATCATTCTGCAAGGTGAAGTACCAAGCCCACTCAACTCACCATCCGGCTGCAAATTCAGAACGAGGTGTAAATTCGCCACTGAAAAATGCGCCCAGGAAGTACCGAAGATGGTCGAGATTGCGAAGGGGCATGAGGTGGCTTGTCATTTGTTTTAGAGGGAGAGCACCCGGGGGACCTGGTGGTATTTCAGTTGGTAATATGATAGCTGGTTATGACTTGTAGCGTTAAATAATTTATATAATAAACAATAAACATAAAAAAGAGCTAAGGTTCTCATACAGCCTTAGCTCTTTTTTATGTTTGTTAAACAATATCCTTTCAAAAAAATATTTAAGTCTATATTTATCCCGCTATTTGCCGGGCAGTAAAACTCCCACCTCAAAATTCAGGTGGAGCAAAGAATTTAGGTGGGAGATCGACTGCCCGTAAACGCCCGATTGGTGAAGGCTAATAATCAGTGGGGGATGAACAAAACCCCCACTGATTAAAGTTTCACTTTATAATTTTTTCTATCTTAATGCATAAAGACAGGGGAGGATTATATTTAATTCCCTTCCATACTTCTGAGGGGGGTGGACATCAATGAGATGTAGTTTTTTGTTCATTTATTTTTAACATCTTTATTTACAGTGTTTTGAATGTAATAATAAAAAGTTTGCTTTCATATTAGAAAAGGTTAGTCCCTCACTTCACTCCAGTTAAAAACCTCACACCAAAAAACAAAGGGGAACTCAATTGTTCAAACTCATATAAAGTTTCAATCTTGTCTAAGCATCCATTAGGATATACAATTGATCATCTATTTTTCTTTACATAATCTCCAGATACAGTCCATATCAACTATAGATTCTTGTCTTATGCTAAATGTAATCAAAAAGCAAGTAGATAAAGATAATGACTAAAACATTAACTCTAGATACTTTTTTGATGAATATTACAAATAAACAGGAGGTAATGAAAAATGATTAAAACATTATTAGCAGGAGCACTTTTAAGTACAGGATTGGTAGCGGGAGGTGCAGTAGGTGCAGATGATGCGAAAATGGACAATTTAAAGTCAAATGAAGATAGTTCAAATCAAGTAATTACACAAAGTGCAGATGGAACAACGTCTTTCTCACAAAACTTTGATTTATCTAAAGATGCAGTGCCAGCAACTCCTAAAGGAGATGTAAAAACTGTTGAAAGAACAGAAGGTACAGGTTCTCAGGAAGGAAAAATGGTACCAGCAAAAGAAGGTGCAGATTCTCAATCTGGATTTGAAATGGGAGCCCCTGAAAAACCAGAGCATGCAAAAACTGTTGAAAGAACAGAGGGTACAGACTCTCAAGAAGGAAAAATGGTACCAACAAAAGAAGGTACAGATTCTCAATCTGGATTTGAAATGGGAGCCCCTGAAAAACCAGAACATGCAAAAACTGTTGAAAGAACAGAGGGCACAGACTCTCAAGAAGGAAAAATGGTACCAACAAAAGAAGGAAATTAAATAATATATAGTTATGACGAAGAGCATCCAAAAAGTGGTGCTCTTTTTATATTATAGGGATTAACTAGTTTTACTGAATATAGAACTGTAGGAGGAATTGAGGCTAGAACATGAGGGACTATCTCTTCAAATCATGGTGTTTGAAGCACTAGTTTTGGTGGTAACGTTACAACATAAGCATTTTATTAGAGATTTTTTAAATTTACATACACTCTAGATAGACTACATATCAACTTCAGATACTTGTTTTATGATACAAGTAATCAAACAAAAGGAGGGCAATACAAAATGATTACAACAGTATTAACAGGGCACTCTTTTAAGTATAGGAGATTATTAGCAGGTGGAGCAAATGTTGAAGATGTACAGACAGATAAGCATATTCTAGAAAAGTACGATTCGAAGAACTTTGAGTTATAAAAAGAAAATAGATAAATATAGTGAAAATAGATAAATTGACAAGAGAAAAGCACTTTGTGTATATCACAGGTGCTTTTTATTTTCATTTTGATATAGGGCTTGAATTAAATTTTTACACTAAAATATATAGGGCAAAAAGGGGGGAGTTCATTGCACAAAGTTATTTATGGGATATTAATTTTAATTTATACTTTGTATTCATTTTTTGTAAGTGATGGAAGTGAAGTAAGGTTTATTATGGTGTTAACTATAGTACTTATCTTTTCTGTGGTTTTAGAAAAAGGGAATGCAAACAAAACGACTGATTAAAGGTCTTTTTGTTTGCATTTTTTAGTTGGCTATTAAAGTCCAGATGTTTTAGGGACACTATCAAATTTTTATTTGATGAAAACACCCGCCTAAAATAGAAAACTTTTAACCTATTATCATTTATTCCGTAGCTTTTAAGGTATTTAACACGACTTTGGTTGCGTCTGCAATAAGTTTATCATCGTATTTAGCATCTTCTTTATCATGATTAGAAAGTATAGCAAGAACAATCGGCTTTTTATTTGGTGGCCAAATAATTGCGATATCATTTCTTGTTCCGTAAGATCCCGCGCCTGTTTTATCAGCTACTTCCCATCCTATTGGTACGCCAGCGCGAATCAAATTATCCCCAGTTGTATTTCTCTTCATCCAATCTACTAATAGCTCACGTTTTTCTATTGGAAGTGCAGTTCCTAATGTAAATGATTGAAGTGTCTTAGCTATCGCTTCTGGTGTACTGGTATCATGTGTTTCTCCTGGATGCACTTCATTTAATTCAGGTTCAAATCGTTCTGAAGTAGTAACAGTATCTCCCATTTCTCTCAAGATTTTTTCAAATTCAGAGGGCCCCCCTAACTGTTTAAGAATCAAATTATGTGCTGTGCTGTCACTATATCGAACAGAAGCATCTGCAAGTTCTTTTAACGTCATTCCTGTATCAACATGCTTTTCAGTAATTGGATTATAATTAGAAAGATCTTCATGAGTATACGTAATCCTTTGATCAAGAGCTTCTAATGAGTTCTTGCGTAAAAGAGCGCCCACAGCTAATGCTTTAGATGTAGATGCAAATGCAAAACGATCATCTGAATGATAAGCAACAGTTTGATTTGTACCTGTGTCCAGTGCATAAATACCAAGCTTAGCATCATATTCTTTTTCAAGTTTAGCGAAAGATTGATTACCTGTATTTTCTTGTTTAATTTGATTAGCTTGATTCGTTTGTTTAGGTGGTTCAGATTGAGTGTTACTATTGGAACAGCCTATAAGTGATACACATGAAAGTAATACTACAGGCACAATCTTTTTGTAATGTAAAATGTTAAAGAACTTGTTTAAAACGAACATAAATTTTCAACCTCTTTCAAGAATATATGGATTTTGTCTAGGTATTCTAAATACCAATGCAATTAAAGATGGCATAGGGTAACAATACTACTGCAGCTAAAATTTCACAGGTTAAAGGACAGCCAAAACGTTTATCCCGTAAAAGCCCGATTGGTGAGGGCTGATAATCAGCGGGGGATGAACAAAACCCCACTGATTAAAGTTTCACTTTATATGATTGATAAGTCACGGTTTGGGTTATTTCTTTTTTGTTTTCACTTGTAATGGTTCACCTGTGAAAGTATTAAACTTGTAATACTTAACAGTAGTATTACGATGCATATTTTTCACTTTTTGGGATAATAAGTCCTTTCTTTTTTTTTGTAATACATAAAAATAGATGTCAAACGGGATATGTTGTATCCAATCTGGACAACTAATATTAGAAATACACTTATTAGACACTCTAAGTAATAAATTTGTTCCACTTTAAGATGAGGAAGAATTTGGGGTTTGTAAAATAACGATGGAACTACGTGTTTTTTCGTCATACAAAAACCTCTACATATAAGTAGAGGTTTTTAAATTGTATATTAATGAATTATGCTTTTTTAGATAAAGCAAATCGAGTTCAGGTAAACGAAGAACATAGAATACATAATTTTAACTAGATTTATTATTAGCTAGTTTATCTCCACCACCAAGCTCTGCCTCAATCTGCGAAGTCTTCGATGACTCATCCATACGCCAATAAGTAATAAAGCTTATTGCGATACATCCAGCTACGTAGAAATAGAATAGTGATTCCATTCCGATACTTTTTAGCCATAATGCGATGAACTCGGCTGTTCCGCCAAATATCGCAACAGTTAGTGCATACGGTAAACCTACGCCTAGTGCACGAATTTCAGTTGGGAAGAGTTCTGCTTTTACAATTGCGTTAATGGAAGTGTAACCAGTAACGATAATGAGGCCGACCATCATGAGTAAAAATGCTACCATTGGCTCTGTCGTTTTTTCCATAAAGAAGAAGATCGGTGCTGTTAGTAACGTTCCGAGAATACCGAAAGCCATTAATAGTGGGCGGCGTCCAATTTTATCGGATAATAGCCCTGCAATTGGTTGAAGTACAACGAATATAAGTAGTGCGGCAAAGTTAATCCAGCTTACAACTTCTTTCGGAAGACCGACTGTGTTTACCATGAATTTTTGTAAATATGTTGTGTACGTATAGAATGCAACAGTGCCTCCTAGTGTTAGACCGACTACTGTTAATACTGCTTTCGGGTGTTTCATAAGAGCGCGAACGGTTCCTGCGCTTTCGCGGTTTTTCGATTCCATATTTGAGAATTGCTCCGATTCATCCATTGTGCGGCGAAGCCATAATACAGCTACTGCTCCCATCGCACCAATAATGAATGGAATACGCCATCCCCAAGCTTTCATATCTGGTTCGCTTAGTAATTGCTGAAGAACAATTTGAACACCTAACGCAACCATCTGTCCAGCAACGAGCGTTACATATTGAAAACTTGAATAAAAACCACGGCGTCCACTACTAGCCATTTCAGATAAATATGTTGCGGAAGTTCCATACTCTCCGCCGAGTGATAATCCTTGAAGTAAACGGGCAAGAACTAAAATAATTGGTGCCATAATACCGATGCTTTCGTAACTAGGTGTACAGGCGATAATTAAAGAACCACCGGCCATAACTGTAATAGAAAGTGTTAATGCTGCCCGGCGGCCGTGTCGATCTGCATAACGTCCCATTAATAAACTTCCGATAGGGCGCATTAAAAATCCAACTGCGAAAATAGCGGCTGTGTTCAGTAATTGACTCGTTGGATCTCCTTTAGGAAAGAACTCTGCTGAGAAGTAAACAGCGAAAGCAGAGTAAACGTACCAGTCATACCATTCAATTAAATTGCCGACAGAACCTTTGAAGATATTGCCGGCGACTCGGTTAGATTTTGCTTGAGCCATAATAATTCCTCCTCTTGCTTATAAATAAAATGATAATTATGAAAGCGTGTTCAATATAGTTGAATTGTACTGTCCTTGAATTGAAATCGCAATATTATGACAATTTTATTCTTTTTGTACTTTATGTACATGGAGAGTTTTAATAGTTGCTTCATTATTAGTTTTGTCATAATAATAGAAAAAGGAGATTGATAGTTTTGAATATTTTATCAAAGGATATGGAGTATGAAGAAATCACGTAAAGTGTCATTACAAACGAAAATAGTAAGCTTAATAATTACGTTAATTTTATTTGTCGTTCTTCTATTAGCGGGAATATTTGTTTACATTCAGTCCGTTGATACGAAGCGCCAAGTAGAGCAGCTAGCACTGCAAACGGCTAAATCTTTGTCTTTTATGCCAGCTATAAAAGATGCTTTTCAATACAACGAGCATAAAAGTACTATTCAATCCATTGCGGAACAAGTTCGCGAGCAAGCTGGTGCAGATTATGTAATTGTGGAAGATCGTTATGGGGTTATGTATTCACATTCTAATTCTGAGTTGATTGGAACAAAGAGTAACAATTTATATAACTATGAAGCACTTACTTTTGGTGGCTATTATACACTCGAAGGAAATGGTGCAAGTGGCCCGGCCTTAATGGCGAAAGCACCTATTATTGTTCATAACGGAGACTACGATCAAGTAGTAGGCGTTGTGACAGTAGAGTTTTTAATAAAAGGTATTGAATCTAACATATTGAGTAGAACGAAAGAAATTATCCTCTTTTCCTTAGCGGTGTTACTAGTTGGAATTGTTGGCGGTATTCTGTTAGCGCGTAGTATTCGTAAAGATACACTCGGTTTAGAACCGAATGAAATTGCAGCGTTATACCGGGAACGAAGTGCGATACTACTATCCATAAAAGAAGGGATTATCGCTATTGATCAAAACGGTTTTATTACGATGATGAATACGTCGGCAGAAGAAATGCTGTATGTAAGTGATGACTATATGCAGCAGCACATTTCAAAAGTTTTACCGGAATTTAATATGGAGAGAGTGCTAGAAAACGATCAAGAAATCGGGTTTCAAGATAAAGTGTTTATTTTAAACATGACACCAATACTCGAAAATAACAGTACAGTAGGCGTTGTATGTAGTTTTAGAGATAAAACAGAATTGCAAAACCTTGTTAACACAATATCTGAGGTAAGAAAGTATTCAGAGGACTTACGCGCTCAAACACATGAATTTACAAATAAGCTTTTTGTCTTATCAGGATTACTTCAGTTAGGACATTACAAAGAAGCGATTGAATTTATCCAGCAAGAATCTAATATTCATCAAAGCCAAAACCATATTTTATTTCATCAAATTCACGATGCGAAAGTACAAGCTATTTTATTAGGGAAAATCGGAACGGCGTCTGAGAAGAAAATCGATTTTCATATTGAAGGAGATAGTACGCTTCATCCATTACCAGACCATATAAAAGTTTCGCACCTTATTACGATCCTTGGAAACATAATCGACAATGCATTTGATGCGGTGAGTGAACGAGAGGGAAAGAGTGTTTCCTTCTTTGTTACGGATATTGGATACGATATTGTGTTTGAAGTGATAGATAGTGGAGCGGGAGTACCGACAGAAAAAATCGCAACTATTTTTCAAAAAGGATTTTCAACGAAAGGAAATGATCGTGGTTACGGGCTAGCAAACGTGAAAGAAATGGTAGATCTACTAGAAGGAACAATTGAAATTCAAAACGAGAAAAATGGGGGAGCTATTTTTACAATTTACCTTCCAAAAACATTGAGAGAAAGTACATGACAAACAGGGGGATGGGCATATGTTGAAGGTTGCAATTGCAGAAGATGATTTCCGCGTAGCGCAAATTCAAGAGGAGTTTTTATCAAAAATAAAGGACGTAAAAGTGATCGGAAAAGCATTGAACGCAAAAGAAACGATGGAACTACTACAAAAGGAAGAAATCGATTTACTTCTATTAGATAATTATTTACCAGATGGAATTGGTACAGACTTATTGCCGAAAATCCATGCTGACTTTCCAAACGTTGACGTCATTATGGTTACAGCGGCGAATGAAAACCATATGTTAGAAAAAGCAATTCGAAATGGTGTAAGCAACTACCTTATAAAACCGGTCACGTTAGATAAATTTGTTTGCACCATTGAAGACTATAAAAGAAAGAAGCAATTATTACATAGTAACAATGAAGTAAATCAAGCACTAATCGATAACTTCTTCGGTACTTCGCAAACACAAGACATAAAAAACTTACCGACAGGTGTGGATCCGTTAACATTGCAAAAAGTGAAAGGGATTATAAAAGGATTCGAAGAGGGAATTACAATAGAAGAAATGGGAGAACAAATGGGGGCCTCCAGAACAACCGCAAGAAGATATTTAGAATACTTAGTAGCGACAAATGAGTGCACAGTAGAGTACACATACGGTATTATCGGACGGCCAGAACGAAAGTATCGAATAGGACGAGGGTTATGAAAAAACGATTATTACTATGTATATGGATCATAACAGGAGTAATAGCTGGTTGTTCTTCAGAAAAATCTCAAACGAATACAGTAAACATAGACAAAGTAGAAATCGTTGCACCGAACGTTCAAGGAGCTGGATGGGACTTAACAGCACGAGCGATGCAAAAAACGCTGACAGAAGAAAAAATCTTCACAAAACCAATCACTGTCACAAACAAAGTAGGTGGCAGCGGTGACGTCGGATGGAAATATACGAAACAAAAAGGCGGTCACGTACTTGCGATTAACTCAAGCTTACTCATAACGAACAACCTACTAGGCCACAGTAAACTAACATATAAAGACTTCACCCCACTCGCAACATTAGCATCGGACTGGGAAGTCGTTGTCGTATCAAAAGAATCAAACATAGAAAACGCAAAACAACTAATGGAACAATTAAAACAAGACAAGAAAAACTTCAAAATCGGCGTTGCCCCAGGCCTAGGAAACGACGATCACCTATCCTTCGTACAAGTAAGCAAAGCATTCGGCATCAACCCTGCCGAACTAGAATTCTTCGTCTACGAAAACAAAGAAAAAATCATAAACGCCCTAACGAACAAAAAAATAGGCGCCGCAACCATGACCCTATCCGAAGCCGAAAAACAATACAAAGCCGGCAAAATAAAAATACTAGCCGTATCCTCAGAAAAACGGCTAGACAGATTACCAGAAATCCCGACGTGGAAAGAACAAGGGATCGAAGTCATCTTCCAACACTGGAAAGGGATTATGGGGCCGAAAGATATGACTGAAGAAGAGGTGGCTTATTGGGATGGTGTTATTAAGAAGATGGTGGAGAGTGATAGTTGGAAGGGGATTTTGAGGGAGAGGGGTTGGGAGAGTTTTTATAAGGGGAGTGGGGAGAGTAGGGTGTTTCTTGAGGAGAGTAGTCAGGAGTATGGGGAGCTAGTGGGGAATAATAGAAATTATTAAATCATACGGTATGGCGTATGATTTTTCTTTTGTACATAGTTTGGTAAAATAGTAGTAATTGTAATTTATTGTAACGGTGGGGATGAAAATGTTAGAGCAACTCATAATTGAATTGGCTAAATCAACGAAGCAGGTTGAAGATATAAAAGGTAATAAACCTTATTTGGTTATAAACAAGGATGATGAAGGATTATACGTTGAAACTAAACTTTCACTTGAGCAATATGAAAAGGGCGAGACAGCAATATCTTATTTTAAAGTGAGTTTTGAAATTCTTAAGAATGCTTGGGAAAAACTTATTGATGTTCGTAAGGTAAAGCATGAGGATTTTGGGAAAGCGGGAGAATGTAATGCTTTCTTGGTAGCTTTTTTTTCTCAGTTTCCATTTGTGAATGTGACTGGATCGCGAGCTATTACATTTAAAGAATTCCAAACTGATAATCTACCGAGTGAAAAATATGATAAAGTTATGCTCTTTTTAGAAGAGGTAATGAATGATACATATAATCCGATTAAGTTACGTGAACAAACGGATGAAAATTTATATAGTAGGAAGTCTCGTGCGCGTCAAGATTTAAGGTTACTGGGCTTTTTGAATGAATCCCATGAAATGAATAAGCTTCTATTAAGCGAATATGTTCAATCGAAGGATAAGAATGCTTTCATTGCCCAGTTAGTTTTAAAACAGGAATATTTCCGATATGCTTTATTTGTTCTTGGAGTTTTAAATAACTGTTCAAAAGATGACAAGAAAGAAGCATTAGTGGAGTTAGGAATGACGATTGTTCGAAATTCATTAGGAGATAATTTGATGGTTGAATCGGTAGCGAGGCGGCGTACGAATAATTTACTAGATTGGCTTGAGCAAGTAGGACTAATTAATGATGAATGGATTCCTGTTGAACAATATGTAAAAGATGATGGGGAAAAGGGCGGTAGTATGAACAGTAATTTACGTGAAAAGTTTTTAACGGTTATGAATGAGTATTTACAGGCAAGAACAGAAAGATTTGCGGGTCATAAAATGGGATCGGTTGTTAGGCATGAGATGACAACGGAAATAACGAGGTTACCATTTATTGATCATAATCAGTATGTTGTCACAGGATCAATTGGACAAGGAAATTGGGCTGCTGTTCCATGGCTGGCAATTATGAATAAAGATATTACGACATCTACGCAGCGAGGATATTATATCGTTTATTTATTTAGTGAAGATATGGAGCGATTATATTTAACGTTGGCGCAAGGTGTGACGGAAACGTCTAAAGAAGAGATGCAAAAAATTAAAGAAGAGATTCGTGAGCAAATACATATGTCCCAAAAGGTGAAAAAAGATGATGAAATTTTCCTAGGGACAAGTCCAAAAGCGAAAGGATATGCGAATTCAACAGCGGCTTATATTGCGTATGATGCTAATAAAATGCCAAGTGAAAAAGAGTTAGTAGAAGATCTAGAAGAAATGTTTCGTTATTATGAGGGATTTATTGCTTACAAAGAGGAAGGGACGAAATATGAAATGATTTATGAGAGGAAAGAAGTGTATTTAGATCAACAATCCATTATCGATCATGTGTCTTCTTATATTCAAAGTAAAGGTTTCTTTTATGAGAAAAAGGATCTTATTAATTTCTTCCTTTCATTAAAGACGAAGCCGTTTGTGATTTTATCAGGTATTTCAGGTACAGGGAAAACGAAAATTGTTCAGTGGTTTGCGGAGAGCTTAGGAGCAACGGAAGAGAATGGACAATTTACGCTTATTCCGGTTCGACCTGATTGGAGTGATAGTTCTGATTTGCTTGGGTATGTGAACCTTCAAGGGGAGTTTCAAGAAAGACCGTTAATTAAGGTGCTTGAAGCTGCAGATGCAAATCCAAATAGGCCGTATTTTGTAGTGTTGGACGAGATGAACTTAGCTCGAGTGGAATACTACTTTAGTGACTTTTTAAGCGTAATTGAAAGTCGTAAATGGAAAGATGGGAAAATTGTTACGTCACCAGTGCTTCCAGAATCAATTACGAATAAGCATATTACGATTCCATCAAATGTATATATTATCGGAACTGTAAATATGGATGAAACGACACATCCGTTAAGTAAAAAAGTATTAGATCGTGCGAATACAATTGAGTTTAATACCGTTAACTTAGATTATTTTAATTTCTTAATGGATGTAGAAGAGAAGGAAGCTGAAATTGTTTCTAATAGCTCTTTAGCAACTAAGTATCTGCATTTAAAAGAATGCTTTAAAGAAAACGAAGATCTTGTGAGAAATATATCGACCATTTTAATAGAAATAAATAAAACACTTGAATCAGTTGGCGCTCAAGTTGGATATCGTATACGAGATGAAATTTGTTTCTATATGGCATACAACGAAAAAGGAAAGTTATTATCATTCGATGAAGCGCTTGATTATCAAATATATCAAAAGATTTTACCGCGTCTTGCAGGGAGTGATGGCAGAACAGAAGAGGTATTAAAACAGTTGTATGTATTATGTGCAAATGAAGAATACGATAGTGGCAATAATGACGCTTCCTATGCGAAGTATCCTCGTTCAGCTAACAAGCTGTCTCATATGTTAAGGAGGTTCGAATATGATGGTTTCACCTCTTTCTGGATCTAATAATGAGATAGAGCTAGTTAAGATTGAAACAGAGGAGCTATCATTGACGATTAAAGGAAATCCTTATCATGAAAAATACGAGAGTTTAAAAGAATATCACGCCATGAACGCAGATGAAATGATGTATTTTCATGTAGATGGGAAGACGGAATCTGTTTCTGTATTTGATGCGAGATTGCAGAGGCTAGATGAATGGAACGAACACCCGCCAATCTTTTTTGAGAATAGAAGTTATCAGCTTGTTGTTGTTCCGAAAAATAACAGGCAGCTCTCTTTTTATCATGAACATCCGGGTTTTCGAAAACAAGTTAGTTCTATTCAAATGGGGTCACTTCATGTGTTAATGGGGAATCTTTCTTTTCCGAATGAAGTAGGAAATACAACGTTTGAAATTAAAGATGATAAAGATACTTTATTAACTGTTACATTTGAAGTTTTCCCGGCAAAGCTTGATTATAAGGATGATTACAGGGCCTTATTAGATGAAGTAAATGATGAAATTTATAATTTAGCATTTCATTTACTAAAGAGAACTTATTTAGGAGCATCTGCGATTTACGCTACAAATCCATCGAAGAGTGAGTTTTATCGTATTTTAAATGATTCCTTTGAGCGTTTTATGAAGTCGATCTCTCATATTAAAAGACAACCGCATCATACGCTTATGACTAGGCATCAACTAGTACGAGGAGAAAAAATTCGTAAATTGGATTCTGTCGGAATGAACTATTTGCGAAAGCGACCACACTTGTTGCAAGGAGAAAACAGTATACCAACCAAAGGTATTACAGCTTATAAGGAAGTGTCTTATGATACGCTGGAAAATCGATTTGTTAAATGGATGATTCAAAGAGTCGTACATAAAATAGAAGATTTACTTAAGGCGCTAGAGCCAAAGTCCAGATATACACGTGGTGTAACTGATGAAGACTTGTTAGAACGTGTGAAAAATATGAAATATCGAATGAAAAATGAATTGAACGATCCATTTTGGAGAGGAATCGGAAAATTAGATCGCTCAGTCTTTTCACTCGTTATCCAGATGGCGGCAGGCTATAGAGATGCGTATCAAATCTTCTTAATGCTATCGCGAGGTTTAACATTACGAGGACAAATTTTCAAAATGTCGGTAAAAGATGTCGCTAGATTATACGAATACTGGACGTATTTAAAGCTTGGACAAATTCTATCAAAGAAATATATACCGCTTCACCAAGACGTTATTCAAGTTAAACAAGACGGTTTATACGTAACGCTTGATGAAAGTAAAACTGCAAAAAGAACGTTCAAACATCCGGAGACAGATGAGGTAATAGAACTTTACTTCCAGAAAAGAAACGGCTTACTGCCAACAGTTACACAAAAACCGGATACGATGCTTGCCATTGAAAAAAAGGGAAAGAGCTATCAATACCAATACATTTTTGATGCGAAATATCGAATTGATTTTGCTGAAAGCTCTCATTATAAAAGGAAGTATGGCGCCCCTGGCCCAATGGAAGAAGACATTAATACAATGCACCGCTACAGAGATGCATTAGTAGTAGAACAAGAAGGGCCATTTGAACGAACAGCTTACGGAGCATACGTATTATTCCCGTGGAACCAAGAGGAAGCGTATGAGAATCATCCATTTTATAAAAGTATCGAAAAAGTAAATATCGGTGGCTTTCCGTTCCTACCGAACGCAACAAGGCTAGTTGAACAGTTTCTAGATCATCTCATTGAAAAAAGCCCAGAAGAAATTATAAGAGAAGGTATCCTCCCAAGAGGAACAAAAGAAGAATGGCACTCTTCACTAGAAGAAAAAGTATTAGTGGGCAGCGTGAAAACTGAAGCTGACTATGAAACATATAGAAAGAATGGCTTATATCAGTTACCGGTCACACAGCTAAAACCAGGATGGCAAGAAGCGAAGTACATAGCATTATATGCACCGAAAAAATGGCACGGCGAAAAAGGTGGAATCCAGTACGTAGCCAAAATTAAACACATTCAAATGCAACAAAACGATGAGTATGTACATTTTGAACTAGAGCCATGGAAAAAACTAGACCATCTCATCCGCCCAGTAGGATACGGCATTCAAACATACACAATAACAACTATGTCGTTATTAAAAGAAGTACAAGAACTCCCGGAACTCTTCATGAAATCAAAGGAAGAACGAATTCTTTGGAAAACACTACGCCGTTTTACGAAGCAGGTTAAAGTTGAGTTGGATCATCGCAATTTAGATGAGGCTTCTGCTATTAAGAGTTATTATGTGCAGGATGTTCAGATTTGGGTTGATTATGAAAATGAGGTTGTTGTGGTGGGGAGAGATGGGCGAGTTAAAGAGGTTCCTTTGGAGTTGGTTGTTGGTAGGAGTTCGGTGTTGTTTAGGGAGGTTTTAGAAGTATTAAATGTTGGAGAATAGCGCTTAGATACAAAGGGGATTAAATTAATGGATAAGAGACCGAATTTATTTTCACATGGCACAAGTGAGTTGGCGCAAGATGCTTTTATTTGTTGGCTAGCAGAGTGGGCGAACCCAATCTATAAAGAAACCGATGAATGCTTACATAGAGCTGGTATAGGTTTTATTAGAAAGATATATGACTTACATAAAAAGACTTTTCCAACCGCTATTAAAGAAATTAAGATTACGAAACAATTTAAAGGTTTAGATATACTTATTGAAATTAACGGTAATCAGGCTATTTTAATTGAAGATAAAACGTATACAAAAGAGCATTCTAATCAATTGAAACGCTATTATGAAGATGTAATGAAATTTTTAAAAAATGATGTGAAATGTAATACGGGGGATAGTCTGCAAAAATGTTTAATTTGTTAGGACATAGTAATATTAAAATCATATTTGACACGTATTCAAATGTACTGGCAACAATACTAGAAGGTGCAGATAACAAAATAGCAGAGATTTTTTAAGGGGATAACACCAATTCTGTGACAAATGGTGTTATAGAGTATGATAATAAAATAGAATAAAGTTTTTATTCTAATAGTCACTAAATTTATTTTGAAAGATTAATTTGGGATATATATTTGATGATTGGTTGTTAAAAACGAATTTTCAAAACGAAATACAAAAAATATGACTCGAACCTTATAGTTTCGAGTCATATTTTTCTTTAATTTTTGTTTCTAAATTTATTAAATTAGTTGCCTTTTTAAAAAAATCTTTATTAAGAATATTCTTATCTAAATCAACTTCCAAATAGAGTAATCCGAGTTCGTTTAAATGATTTATCAGCTTATTTTCTCTACTACCATATTCATGAATCCATGCAAATCCATCATTATTTACAAAAATAGTTGGTTCAATATAGCTATTTGAAACAAAAACATTGAAATGATATGAAAGATAATTTATTGACTTTACATCAGGGTCTATTGTTTGTTTACATATACAAACAAAATCTATAGAATCTATCCAAGCGTCAATCCAGTATATCCAATCCTGTAATTCAGGTGTATCAAACTCAACCATATTATATTTATATAGTTTATTATTAAACGTATTGAAATATAATTCTTTAGGAGCATGATATTTTTTTATCTCATCTCTCAATGTAACTACATCAGAGACTATAATTTCTTCAAAATTTTTAAGATTAGTGATTTCAGATGTTAATCTAGTGATAACGGAATGCAAAATGATATTATTGCTATATTTTTCGCTGATTGTACTAAGCTCGTTTTTCTTAAGTGGACCAACGAGTAAAAAAATGTCTAGGACCTCATATAAAAAATCTTTTACAAAATCTTTAATTAATATTGGGAGATTATTTATATAAGGAATGTTCATAAAATGCTCAAATAACAAAGAACATTTCAGAAAATCGGTTTGTTTATAGGGATGATAATTAGTGTTATTCGAGAGTTGTAAGTTAACTAATTCCCTAAAGTTACCCCTGGTCTTGTAGAAATATTCTCTTAGTTCAGTTACTGAAATATTAGTATTCATTCTCGAAGCGATTATTAAAAACTCAGACCATTCTAAGTTAGATAAATGAATGAATTCTCTAACAAGAGAGGCCATTAATGAGTTGTTATATTGTAAATCTATACATTTTTCTTTATCTATAATAATGAAAAAAGATAAGTCACTTTCTAGAAAAAGTATTTTATTTTCTAAAATGAATTCATTAAAGCTAACATTATTCATTTTATCTAATTCATCTAGGATGAAGAAAATTTTATAATAATCTGCAAGAAGATTTAAGATTTAAGATTTCAATTAGTTCATTTTGTACAGCGTCTTTATAAAAATTTTTGGTCTTTATGATTTTTGTTTTGTACCTGTCTATATCTTTGTCAGAAGTGTTTTTAGAAATGCTCGCTTTAAATGCTAAAAGCTTAAATGGAATATTTATTGAGGATTCAGAGTGGTCTTTAAATTCTTTGGTTAAAGCGTATTCTTTATCACTGATTTCTTCATGAATTATATTAAAAAAAATTTTTTCTTTTAATGATTCAATATGAGATTCGATTCTTTGTTTTATTTCTGTATCAATTTCTTTGGTTTTTAAGTCTATTTCTTGTATGTATGTGAATATATCTCTAAAAAAATTACTATTATTATTAGTTAGATTAAATCTGAAAAATAGGTAGTTACTTTTATTTTTGTATTGGTTTAAATAATAATTCATAATAGTGGATTTACCTACGCCTCTATTTCCAGAAAGTACTGTTATTCCAGGAATATGTTGATCGATTATTTTTTCTATCCTATTTATTTTTTGGAAGTGCTTAGGTGAAAATACACTAAGTTTAAGTTGTTCGTTTTTTAATGCCTTTAATGTAAGGTCTCTTTTCAAAAGTTTCTCCCCCTGTCTTTTTTTGTAATCCAAATACTGTAATTTTTATTATACATAGAAGTGACAGTATTTTGATTGTTTTTTGTACATTTATCTTGCGGAGAAATTAATATGGAGCAAAACTAATTTTATTGCTATGAATATTATTTCTCTTTCTTAAAAATTAGTAGTATAGACAAAACATATATGAGATACTCATGTTTAATTAAAAAAATCCCCTTGCAACTCTCCCAACGTCACCCCCTAACCTAAAGAAGACAAATCAAAAGGGGGGACAAAATCAACCATGAAAACCACCACAAAAGAAAAAAGAAACACCATCATCATGCTACTACTATCAGCCGCAATAGGAATCTTTTCGCCATTACTCATGTACATCACACTGGCACGTAAAAACGAGGTGTACAAATACCATTGCCGAAAGGCGTTCAACTTTCATTTGTTAATCTTTCTTCTATTTAATATTAGTTCGCGTATTAGTGATGTTTTGTTTTGGATTGTGTTTGCCTTTGAGGTCGTTCAAGTGATCATGGTTGCGTGGAAAGTAATACGCGATGAGCCATATCGTTATTTCATTCGAATTCCGTTATTTAAAGAAGATAAGTACGCAGTGGAAGGAGAATAGGTGATGAAACAAGAAGTGGAGATAAGGAGAAAGCGAATTTTTATTATGATTGCCGTGTTGTTTATTGCGATTTATATTGTTTTACGGAAAAGAAAGTATGAGCGCTTTTATGATGGTATTAGCGAGTATGAAAATCGTTATAGAGGTAATGTTCCTTTTTTATTGCTTGTTGTAGGTTTGTTTCAATATTATCGGCAGAATGAGATGAGTTTTTCTCATATGCTTCAGTATGTGAAAGAGAAGTTATCGGAGTAGGTGATGATATGGCATGGATGATTAGTGAGTTTGCAAGTGTTGGGGATGTTACGGTGCGGACGCTTCGTTATTATGACAAGATTAATTTATTAAAGCCGAGCGATTATACTGAGGGTGGGCATCGGTTATATACGAAAGATGATTTGTATGTGTTGCAGCAAATTCAATCGTTTAAGCATCTTGGTTTTTCGCTTGGTGAAATTCAAAATATTATATTGCAGCGTGATGTAGAGACTGAAGATTTTTTAAGACAAATGCATTTTCAAAGAGAAGTGCTTTTGGCAGAGCAAGAAAGAATTGCGAAGGTGCTTTCACATATGGATGAGATGACGAAGAAGTTTCAAAAGGAAGAACGCGTGGATATCGCTTTGTTTTCTTCGTTTCTGCAAACTTTTATATGGGAGAAAGAAAATCAAGAATGGTTAGAGGAACATTTTTCGAAGGATAGTGTTCAAGCATTTTACAATAATAAGGATTTAAAAGAAAAGTTTGATCGGCGCTTTATGAATGTGATAGGGAAGTTAAAAAGATATAGGGAAGAAGAGAAAAATCCACATCATCAAGATGTTCTAGTTACCTTGAAGGAATTTCGTAATTTAATAGATGAGATGATGAACTATATTGATATATCTCAAAGTGATGTGGAGGGTATAATTAAACAGTCAAAAATCCCATTAGCTGAATTTCCTGCTCTTTTTACGAATGAGGAAGAACGGTATATAAAAGAAGCTATGAATAAAATATAGTCGGTAACTAGGCAGTTTCCCCATTAGTATAAAATAGGGAAGCTGTCCGTCCTTTTAAAATCAATCCGTTGTCATCTTTATTCTTTCATTGGTTATTACGTACTATAATTTCTTCTGGTCATTAATTTTGTAAGCGTTTTTGTGTTTAAATTGTTTGATGGATTTCAATTATATTATCTGACAAATCAATCAAATAATTTTGTACTGAAAAAAATATTAAAACATGGGAATATATAGTTTGTATGAAATTAATTGTAATTAAATAAAAGAATGAGAGGGATAAGTGATTTGAATACTTTATTTTTATTATTGTTTTTTGTATGCTTAATCGCATTAATTATTGGGATTATTAAACCTCAAGCAGTAGTTAGATGGGGATCAGCAGAAAAAAGAAATAGAAAAAGTGTACTAAAGTTCTATGGAATAGGCGTAGTAGCAATGTTTATTTTATTTGGTGTAACTTCTGAGGGTACGAAAAAGACAGAAGAAGCAAAAACTGAGGCTAAGCCAGCTAAAGCTGAACAGAAGAAAGAGTTAACAGCAGAGGAAAAAGCAGCAGCAGAAAAAGCAGCAGCAGAGAAAGCAGCGGCAGAGAAAGCGGCAGCAGAGAAAGCAGCAGCAGAGAAGGCGGCAGCAGAACAGGTAGCGGCAGAGAAAGCAGCAGCGGAGAAAGCAGCAAAAGAAGAAGAAGAGCGAATTGGATATGAAACAGGAATTACATATGATCAATTAGCTAGAACACCAGATGAGTTTAAAGGAAAGAAAGCTAAATTTACAGGAAAAGTCCTTCAAGTAATGGAAGGACAAGGCGAGACGCAATTAAGAGTAGCAGTTAATGGAGATTATGATAAAGTATTATATGTTGCTTATAAAAGTGATATTTTAAATTCAAGAGTGTTAGAAAAAGATAATGTTACTATTAAAGGGAAATCTGCAGGTATATATACTTATAAATCTACTATGGGTGGCGAAATTAGTATCCCAGCAATGTTAGTAGAAAAGATTGATATTAATTAATAAGAAGCAACAAAGCAGTTTAACACCTAGTTAAACTGCTTTTCCATTATAATAGAAGAAAAACCTAACGGAGGAAAATCCCATGCCAACCTCCAACAAACTAATCCGAAACAAAATCCCACAAATAATAAAAAACAACGGAAAAACATCCACAACAAGAATCCTACCTGAAGAAGAATACATAAAAGAAATCTGCAAAAAAACAGAAGAAGAACTAACCGAATACTTAGAAGCAACAACAAAATCCCATAAACTCGAAGAACTATCCGACCTACTAGAACTAATAAACGCCCTAGCCGAACACGAAGGCACAACACTAGAAGAAATCAACAACATCCGTAAAAAGAAAGCAGAAGAAAGAGGTAGCTTTTCAGATCGAGTCTTTTTAATCGAAGTAACCGATAACTAGCCCCTCATAAGCCCCTACCAAGTAATAAATCACTAAGAAAAAACACAACAAAACAAAAACAACAACAAACACCGTAGTAGTAGTCAAAAAAAAATTTGAAATAACACGCCAAAAACCCACCCCTCCTTCCTATATATAGTACAAAGAGGAATTTTTTACTTTTGAATCGGGACAGGAGGAATTGGGATGGCGGTGTATCGTACTGTGCAGGTGAATTTTTGGCAGGATGATTTTGTTTTGGATTTGACGCCGGAGGAGCGGTATTTTTATGTTTATTTGTTAACTTGTTCGAAGACGACGCAGTGTGGGATTTTTCCGTTTCCGAAGCGGTTAGCTGAGATGGAGACGGGTTATAACGGGGGGACTGTTGATAAGTTAGTGCAGCGCTTTATTGATTATGGAAAGATTCTGTATGATGCGGAGACGAGGGAGTTATTTATTTTAAATTGGCTTCGTTATAATCCTGTGACGAATACGAATGTGGAGAAGTGTGTGCTTCGTGAGCTGAAGGGTGTGAAGAATAAGGAGTTTGTACATATGTTTCTTCAGAAGTGCGTAGAGGAGGAGCTGAATGTTCCGATGCTTTTAGCACATTTCGGTATGCCAGGTGATTTGGCCGTTCATGATGTTGATCCGGTTTGTGAAGAGGCGGAAGAAGAGGTTATAGAGGAAGAGACGGGAAGTCGCGTGTTTTCTTTTTATGAGCAACATTTCGGTAGTTTGTCTCCTCATACTGTGGAGGAACTGAGTGCGTGGATGGAAGATTTGTCAGAGGAGCTTGTGCTGAAGGCTCTTCAAATTGCGTATGAGAATAATAAGCGGACGGTTGCTTATGTGAAGGGGATTTTGAGGGGGTGGCACGGGAAAGGGTTTACGAAAGTATCTGAGGTTGAGGCAGATACGGCTCAGTTTAGGAAGAAGGAGTCGTCTGTTAGTAGCGGGGAGACGGAGGAGTTTTTGACGAGGTGCGAGGAGTGGGAGAAGAATGCGCTGTCAGAGGAAGAGTTGCAGCGGTTCTTAACTGAACGCGGGTGGCGTCCATGAGTATTCAAAATGTGGAGGCGGAAAAGACGGTGTTAGGTTCTCTTTTAATTGATGGAGAGCTTATTAAGGAGTGCCGTTTGACGGAGCATTATTTTTCTATGCCGGTGCATAAGTCTATATTTCGGTTAATGCGAAAAATTGAAGATGAAGGGCAACCAATTGATCTTGTGACGCTCGTTTCTAGGATGAATCCAAATTTTTTGGAGAATATCGGGGGGATGGAGTATTTTATAGCGTTAATAGAGGGTGTGCCTACAACTGCCAACTTCTCTTATTATGAGGGGCTTGTTCGAGGTGCATGGAAAATGTATCAGGCTGGCGTTCTTGGGCGCAAGATGGGAGAGCGTCTTATTGCGGAGAAGAATGAGAAAATTATTGGTGAGACGATTACGGCGCTTTGTGAGTTAGAGGAAAAGGACTATGTATGTGAGTTTGATTTGAAGGATGCTTTAGTTGGTTTGTATGAAGAGCTTCATCAAGATACGAAAGAGAATACTGGTATTGAGACTGGTTATACATCGCTAAATAAGATGACGTGCGGATTGCAGGAAGGGGATTTTGTCGTCCTTGGAGCGCGTCCTTCTATGGGGAAGACGGCGTTTGCGTTAAATATCGCGCTGCATGCGGCGAAGTCTGGAGCGGCAGTTGGGTTGTTTTCATTAGAGATGAGTAGTAAGCAACTGCTAAAAAGGCTGGCGTCTTGCGCGGGCGAAGTGTCAGGAGGTAGGCTGAAAAATCCGAAGCATCGTTTTACGATAGAAGACTGGGAAAAGGTGAGTAAGGCGTTTGCGGAGATTGGTGAGTTGCCACTTGAGATTTATGATAAGGCCGGTGTTACAATGCAGGATATTTGGATGCAGACTCGTAAGTTAAAGAGGAAGCATGGGGATAAAAAGCTTTTAGTCATTGTGGATTATTTGCAGCTTATTACGGGCGATCCAAAGCATAAGGGCAATCGATTTCAAGAGATTAGTGAAATTTCTCGTAAGCCTAAGTTATTAGCGCGTGATTTAAATGTTTGTATAGTAGCGTTGTCGCAATTGTCTCGTTCCGTAGAGTCACGGCAAGATAAGCGTCCTCTTTTATCTGATTTAAGAGAGACGGGACAAATTGAGCAAGACGCGGATGTCATTATGCTTATGTATCGCGAAGATTATTACGATAAGGAAACGATGCAGAAAGAGATGACGGAGATTCATGTGGCGAAGCATCGGAATGGGCCTGTGGGTAGTTTTAAGCTGAGATTTTTGAAGGAGTTTGGAAGGTTTGTGGAGAGTGGATGATAAAATAGAAGAAGGCATATAAAAAGGTAAAGGAGTGGTTACGGTTGACAAAAGTAGGTCGTTTATCCCGCATTAACGGGCAGTAAAACTCCCACCTCAAAATTCGGCTGGAGCAAAGGAGTTAGGTGGGAGATCAACTGCCCGTAAACGCCCGATTGGTTCAACTAATAATCAGTGGGGGATGAACAAAACCCCCACTGATTAAAGTTTCACTTTATGAGCAAGAGAAGCAAGAAGAAATAGATAAAGCACTTTCGGCAGCTGGAATGCTCTTTAAGGGAATGAGTATAGAGGAAGTGGCTAAGAAATTAGATGTAACAATTGAGACGGTGAAAGAGTGGGAGAAGCGTTTATCTCATTAATCGCTGGGTTAATGGGAATATTCCGCAAAGGGAAAATGGCAGCGTCTGTATAAATTTATATAAAAATAGCCGACTATTTACTATATAATAGTCAGCTATTTTTGTACGGAGAAGTTGTTAGGTTTAATACGCAAATTTTTTGATTTGCTCTTGAATATGTTTCTTATTTTTCCATAAAGAAGGATTTTCTCTCTGTAGTAATCCATTGCTCCAAATCATCTTGGCTACGTTGTACAAGTCGATTCACTAAAACATCATGCCATACATAATCCTCTAATAGGTATATATGAACGGGATCATCTGTATAAAAAGCAATATTACGCTCCTCAAGTGATGGTCCATAAATCATCTCTTTAGAATCTATCGATAAAATAAACCAATGTTCTGTAGACAGGGTTTCTGTATAAGGTGTTATACGATGGGCTTCTAGATTTTTAATGGGATTTTCAACATGCAGGGTAATACCTTGTACTGTAACTTTAGCAGCTACCTCAGATAGTTCCTCTTTTAACGCTTCATACATCTCATCCCACATTGAAATGACAATACGTTTTTGGGCTTTTTTTATTAATGCCTGACAGTAGCTAATTATTGTTTTATTGTCTTTTAAAGTAATCACTCGATTATCCGTTTTTTCCTCGAAAGTTTCTAGTTTTTTTAATGAATCACTGATTACTTCATAAGTAGACTGCCATTCTGATTGCGCCTTTTGTAAAAAGATTTCAACAGGTAGAGGTGAATAGCGAGTGGTGTCATTTATTTCTTCCTTCATGACAATTCCTTTTTCTACAAGGTTACCCAAAATCTCGTAAATTCGCGCTCTTGGGATACCCGAATCCTTACTCACTTGGTAGGCTGTGACAGGCCCCTGTTTAACAAGAGATACATAAGATTTAGCTTCATATTCATTAAAACCAATTTTTTTAAGCTGTTGCACTATGTAGTCCACTTTTTTCGTCCTCCGATGTTTGCTTTTATATTTCAACGTTACAATAACTGTTTACATTTAGCAAATTATTAGTTACTATTCGGATAGTGACTAAAGGGGAGGTTAATAGTATGGATTTTTATTTAGACCCATCAGTATTAATTATTTTGATTGCTTTTGGATTTTTAGCTGCATTTATTGATTCAGTTGTAGGTGGTGGAGGACTCATTGCCTTACCCGCTTTATTATTTACAGGACTGAATCCAGCAAGTGCAGTAGCTACGAATAAACTAGCGTCGACAATGGGGTGTGCAACTAGTAATATTGTGTTTTATCGTTCTGGTAATCTTGATTTGAAATCGGCGTTTAAATTATTTCCACTCACTTTCATAGGCTCCATAATAGGGGCATGGACCGTTCATTTAATGAACCCAGAAGTACTGAAGCCATTGATGCTGATCATGCTTGGTGCGGTTGCTATTTATACGATATTTAAAAAGGATTGGGGTAGTATTTCCACTCATAAAAAATTGTCTGGTCGACATGTCATTATCTTTACTTTTTTTATTTTTGCTATTGGTTTTTATGATGGATTTTTAGGTCCTGGCACAGGTTCATTTTTAATGTTTTCTCTTTTATTTATTGGGTATGATTTTTTAAAAGCAGCAGGTAATGCGAAGCTTCTTAATTTAGGAAGTAATGTTGGTGCATTGTTGATATTTATGTATGTAGGGCAAGTAAACTATGTGTATGGTTTTATAATGGGGATTGCTCAAATTGCTGGAGGGATTGTTGGCTCCAAATTTGCTATAAAAAAAGGAAGCGGGTATGTTCGTGCTCTTTTCATTACAGTAACTTGTTTATTGTTAGCGAAAAATCTGTATGACTATATTCAGTAAGTAATTTTGAACATCTTCACTTCAAAGAACGTAGAAAAGGTCAAATATGAAGGCTACATAAAATATAAGAAGATACTAGGGGCAAATTTCTTTTAACATTTTTTAGATGCTACCTTATTCGAAGATAGCATCTAAAAAAGTCTCATTTAAAAGAAAATCTAAGTGAAGAGAATGATATAAACTCATATTTTTCTGGGGTATGTTTATTGATCATAGTGAAATGTTTACTCTATATTCTTCTTATAATTAACCCGCAACAACCCCTTAAAATCTATCTCAGCAATCAACACACTCAATAATATAAGCGTCGCCCCTAAATACCCTTTTCCTGTGAGCGTTTCACCTGTGAAAACAAAGGCAAACCCTGCCGAAAAAACAGGTTCTAGTGAAAAGATAAGTCCCGTATGTGTTGGCGTCGTGTATTGCTGGGCGATCACTTGCACGATGAATGCGACTGCGGTACAAAATATGCTTAAGGCTAATATGATTAGCCATGAGTTGATCGTGCTAGGCAGTTTTGGAGTTTCCATCACTAATGAAAAAATAAGACTAAATAGGCCGACAAAACCGAGTTGTACTACCCCAAGTGCAATTGAATTCACATGTTTTGTTACGTTTCCAGTAATGATGACGTGAATGGCATAAAATAAAGCAGATAATATGCAAAATATATCGCCGTTACCGATCTTGAATTCGTTAGTTAATGTTAATAAGCCAATTCCTATTATCGTTAACACAATTCCTAATATAACTTTCTTTTCAGGAATGTGTTTTAAAAATATAGCTGATAATATCGGAATGAAAATGACTGTGAGACATAGTAAGAAACCAGCATTAGAGACACTAGTATACTTTGTACCGAATGTCGCGAAAATGTAAACGATAAATAAAACGGAAGCTAGTATAAAAGCATATTTTACAGTTTTAAAATCGACTTTGAATAAATGTTTGTAAAATATTAAACCTGATAAAAGAAAGGCAATAATAAATCGTAATGCGATTAAATTGTATTCTTCTATGCCATCAAGTCCAAGCTTTGTAAGTAGGATGGATGCACCCCAAAAAAATGTAACTAGTAGTAGCATTAAATCAGCTTTTAATTGAATTTTCATTTCTATTCCCTCGTTATGTATAATTTATGATTCCATACCCCTATCCCCATTGTTTATTTTAATATTAATTCTGAATATTTGGAACGAAAATTTATCGACGCTTTTTTCTCGATTCAATTATTGAAAGTTCGGATTTGAAGAAGATTGGTGTGTGAGTTTCGAAAGTGAATAGAAATAATGAAAAAGAACCCAATTTCTCTATTTGATATGGAGAAGTTGGGTTTTTTCGTTTTGGAATAATTATGAGAAATTTTTTAGATATTTCTCATATATTCATCATGTTTCTTTCATGCTCTTCTCACGTCCAAGTTTTACACTCATATGTATCAAAGGTAAAGGGAGGTAATACATTTTTTACTTATTTCAAAACGAAGGATAGATGGTGGTGAACAGATGAAAAAGAATAAGTGTAAAAAATTGCGTTGGTTAAAATGGGTTTTGATCCTTCCGTTACTTCTGGGATTACTATTGTTTGGATTACATAGTATGAAGTTTGAAAGGTGGGATCATGAGAAGCATAAGCAAGCGGCATATACTGTTTCTCACGATAAAGAAAGGGAAGCTTTCGTTACACAAAAAGAAAAGTTTAATAACTTTGAGCGAAAGCAGCATCATGAAAAACACCATGAAAAAGAGTTTGAAGGTTTATTCTTTATACCATTCCTGTTAGCGTTTGGATTTGTTCTTTTCGGCTGGTTTATGCTTCGTAAGTCTGAAGGGAATACGGTTAAAAAATGGACAGGCATATTGCTCCTAGTTATTGGTTTATTACCAGTCCTTCCGATGCTTGCATTTGTTGCAACGATTGTTTGGGCATATAAAAAATTAAAAGAGAAAAGAATGGCAACTGATATAGATGTATACAGCGATTTTCAAGTACAAAAACAAGTAGATATTTTAGATCAATGGGAACGCAATATTCGTAAGGAGGAGAAGTAATAATGGGTATTTTAAAACGTATTAAAAAGATTGTAGTAGCGGATGTGCATCAAACGTTAGATAAGATAGAAAATCCGGTTAGCATGTTGAAGCAATATCTTCGCGAGACAGAACAGCAAATTGCGAAGGCTGAAAAAGCACTTTCTCACCAATATTATTTAGAAAAAAAATATGAAGCATTAATTTCAGAAACGGATACTCTTATTGCAAAGAGAACTCGCCAAGCTGAGCTTGCAGTATCACGCGAAGAAGATCAAATGGCGCAGTTAGCCTTGCAAGAAAAGATTGTAAATGAGAAAAAAGCGGAACTATATCGCCAGCAGTACGAAATAACAAAAGAGCAAACAGCGACGCTTTATGAACAAATTGACAAATTGCAAAAGAAATATGGAGAGTTGCAATATAAAGAACTAGTTCTTGTTTCGCGATTAAATGCGGCGCAAGCGATAAAAGAAAGCAACAGAGCAATTGATTCGTTCCATACAGAAAGTACAGCGAAAGGCTTCGCGCGCATTGAATCGTATGTGCAAAAGCTAGAAGCAGAAACGGCTGCTAGTAACTATTTTTATAATTTAAAGTCTCCTAATCAGCAAGAAGTGTTAGATCAAAATTTGCAAGAAGAAGTACAGCGGGAGTTAGAGAAGTTAAAAGAGAATAAATAGTATGCAAAAAGCCCATTTTCATATGGGCTTTTTTCTATGTAAAATTTCATTTGTTTTGTTTACATAATATCTTTACAATCGTTTGGTAAAATATATTTAACTGCATATTGTGAGGGTGGGTGGTTATCCCTTCTTTCTATTTGGAAGGAAAGGAGGTGATAATATGGAGTTTTTGTTTGATCTTGTAAAAGAGTTTGTGAAAGCGACTATACGTGAAGTTTCAGCGTATTTTTTGCGGAAGCAACTTCTGGATAAGGACAACAAAAAAACCACTCCGCGTCGTAGGAAGCAAAAGGGTGGGTTCCGCAAAAGAAATAACCTATAATAACTACCACCCTATACGGTAGCAGTTAAGGAAGAGATGTTAGCGCATCCCTTCTTTTATTATACGCAATTTCATTCGATGTCACACTTATATAGTATTCTACGGAAAATATAACATATTCCTATTTTGTGGTCAATTTGATTACATGATCTAAAAGTTGTAATACTATTCCTTTTCAAACTGAAAAATATCCCGATTAATGAGTTGATGGAAGTGCCTATCCATTTCTGCCGCAGAAACTGTTCTTCCGTTTTGGAACCACCACGTACTTAATGAGGTGATTGCCCCTGAATAAAATTCAATGGTTAAATCATTTGGCATCGTATGATTTTTACACAGTTGATTTAACGCTTCTATTTCTTGTTTTCTCGTTTCATGACTTAAATACTGTGTCCGGCTAATAAATTGTTCATCAGATATTTGTGTCTCTAATATTTTACCGATTTCTTCATGGTGTAGAAATTGTTCCATTACTTGAAATGGTTTACTTAATCGATCTGAAACCGGTATTTCAGCAATCATCTTGCCATATCGTTTAAATCCAAATGCTAATAAAGCATCTTTATCTTCAAAATGTTTATAAAAGGTTGTTCGGTGTACCATTGCGCGATCACAAATTTGGTTAATCGTGATAGTACTATATTTCTGCTTTGATTGCGTCATTAATTCAAATAAGGAATCCCACAATAATTTATGTGTACGTCTAATACGTAAATCAAGCTGTTTTTCATTATCGTTCATCTACAATTCTCCTTTTTTGTAGATTAAATATACAATGGCTTTAAATTGATTCTCCTTTTTTAATCTACATATGTATATTATATTACATGTGTTCCGGTGTATTTAAAGATTTTCAAGTAAAAAACAGGAGGAGAATCAATACATGAATATAACAACTAAGAGCCCTGCAAGTGGCAAAGTTGATACTTCTAATATGAAACATACCCCGATTTTAATTGCATTACTTTTAGGGGCAATGGTTGCATTATTAAACGAAACATTACTTGGTAATGCGTTAACTGTATTAATGAAAGAATTCGACGTAACAGCTTCAACGATTCAATGGCTTTCTACAGCTTACATGTTGGTGGTTGGGGTTTTAGTCCCGATTACAGCGTTACTTCAGCAATGGCTCACAACGAGACAAATGTTTTTGATCGCTATGGTAACGTTTTTAGTCGGTACATTAATTGCGGGATTTGCACCGACATTTTCCGTTTTATTAGTCGGCCGTATCGTCCAAGCAGTAGCGACGGGGTTAATTTCACCGTTATTAATGAATACGATTTTAATTATTTGTCCACCTGAAAAACGTGGTGCCACAATGGGATTAATCGCACTTGTGATGATGTCAGCTCCGGCAATTGGTCCTACATTATCAGGAGTAATCGTTGATTCATTAAATTGGCGCTGGTTATTCTACATTGTTATTCCTATCGTGATTATTTCAATTATGATTGGGATGAAGTACATTCAAAATGTTACGGAGTTAACAAGGCCAAAAGTAGATTATCCATCTATTCTTTTATCGACATTAGGATTTGGCGGGCTTGTGTATAGCTTTAGTGCATCGGGTGATGTAGGATGGTCTGATGCGAAAGTGTATGGCACTTTAATTGTTGGGCTTATATCATTATGTATTTTTGTCGTTCGACAATTAAAAATCGAGAATCCAATTTTAGAATTACGTGCATTTAAAGTTCCGATGTTTACAATATCAGTTGGATTAATCGTCATTGTGATGATGTCGTTATTTTCAACGATGACTTTATTACCGATGTTCCTACAAACAGTTTTACTCGTTACAGCATTTAAATCAGGACTAATAATGCTTCCAGGAAGTATTATTAGCGCCATAATGGGACCAATCGCAGGTAAACTATTTGATAAATTTAGCCCGAAAGTTGTTATCGTTCCCGGTATTGTGTTAGTAGGTATTGCAATGTTCTTATTTAAAGGCATTACTCCTGATACATCAATGGTACAAATTATTGTCATGCATAGCGTATTAATGGTCGGACTCATGTTTGTAATGACAGCACAAACATATGGATTAAATCAATTAACACCAGATTTATATCCGCACGGAACAGCACTGTTTAATACGTTACAGCAAGTAGCTGGCGCAATTGGTACGGCTATCTTTATTTCGAAAATGTCTTCAGGAACAACTAAGTATATGGAAAGCTCAGCAAATCCAATGGATCCAGTAGAGAAGTTAAACGGTTTAACATCTGGATTCCAAGGCGCATTTACACTAGGGTTAATCTTTATCGTTATTGCTTTTATCGTATCGTTGTTCTTAAAAGAAGAGAAAAAGGAAGTAAAGGCAGCGAGGGTTTTACAGAACGAAAATTAAGGTTCATATTAAAAAGACATCTTTACAAGATAAAGATGTCTTTTTACATTTCTTTCGTAATATCATACTGCAACAACTGCCGTTGATCATAAAACTTCTCAAAAACGATGCCCATTACGTAGAAGAACAACAGACCGAAGCAAATGTGAACGAGCGTAAAGGTAGCTCCGAATGAAGAAAATTCATACACCATAATCGGTAATTTCGCAGTTGTCCAAACACCTAAGAAAAATACGATGTACCTAATACTTGCGCCTTTTTTTAATAGTAGTGCTGCAATCGGAAAGGCAACATAGAGGGGACCAGCTGCAATTCCGCCTAATAATAGAGAGAATAATATTCCATATATGCCGGACTTTTCTCCCATATATTTCATTAGCGTTTCTTTCTTCACCCACTGATCAAGTAACCCTACAAATATTAGGACAGGGGGGAGTAGAAACAACATATCTAAAATGCTATTCCCCGTTAATTGTAATGCGCTCCATCCTAAAGATTGGTTTATAAAAGTTAGAATGATAAGTCCAATCAGCAAAATGAAAAAGAAGCGATATCTTTTTAGTTCTTTCATACCATCACCACCCAAATGATATAGGAGAATAGGAGTGACATGAGTAATGCAGATGCATTACGAGCGTAAGCAAAGCTTCGTCCGAATATCTTTTGTTCCATCGGCAAGGTTGTAATTCCTACTGACATTAGTGTAGACATGAGTGCCGCAACTTGAGGAAGACCTGCGCCGTGCTGTACTAACGTATTACCAAGTGGGAACACGATAAAGCTTGGGATAAGTGCCACAGATCCGAGTAGTGCTGAATAAATAATACCTAAAAATCCAGACTGTTCTCCAATGATGGAAGAGATGAAGGACGGCGTTAAGATAGAAAGTGATAGTCCAACGAAAAGCATAATGGAGAGCATGGCAGGGAGGAGGTTTTGAAATATTTTCCATGATTTTAATAGGGCAGCTTTCGTTTTATTCCGATCCTTCATAAAAGAAATCCCAGTAAGAATAATGGCCAAAGTGTAAAGGATAGCACCATTAATCATGATTAGATTCCTTTAAGTCTTTATATTTGTCTAAGAAAAATGATAAGTTTTTCATTTTTTCCTCAATATCCATTTGAAAATCCGCTAATTGTTCTTTTCCGGCTATAGTAATTTTGTACATCTTTCTCGGCTTATCTGGAACGGATGTACTTACATAAGATTCAATCGCACCTTCGTTTTCTAATTTCTTCAGCGTGCGGTAAAGGATGGCACTATCGATTGGATTGACCGGAAGTTCTTCCACGCATTTCTGAAGTAGCTGCCCGCCATAGTTATCGCCTTCTGCTAAAAATAACAAAAGAAATGCACCTGTATGTCTTCCTGTATGCTTCATAAGTATACCTCCTAGAATATATACTGTTAATGACAGTATACTGTTGTTAACAGTATATGGTGCATGAAGTGCTATGTCAATTTAAAAATGTTACTGAGGAGAAATGGCAATTCATGTTTTAATCTTGTTAAATAACAAAATAAAAGCCTACTGTTTTCTTGTGACAGTGGCTTTCATAGTTGGTAAACTACTATATTACGCTTAGGGAATCTCGCCTTTTGATAGTAACACATATATGTTAGCCCTATATTGAGAAATAAAAAAAAGACACTCTCAAGAGTGCCTCTTATTAGCAGCCGAATCCGCCGCCCCAACAGCTAGCTCCAACGATGATTAATAAGATAAAGAGCACAACAAGTAAGGCGAATCCACCGCCAAAACCACAGCCTCCACCACAACTACCACCATAGCCTCCACAACTACCACCATAGCCTCCACAACTACCACCATAGCCCATATTAACTCCTCCTTCCATAAAGTCCATATATTAATGGATTTATATCACTTTATGTTTTTACGGATAAACTTGAGCAGGTCCTTTTGAAAAAATAAAAGTACTCGGTATTTTAAAAGAGTTGACGAACTTATTTTTGTCACGAGTATTCCGCTTATTACATATGGTATTTTATTCTGTGCATTGGGGGAAAGGAGATCGTTATGGCTAATTCTGAGATGATATTACGTTTACTTACGGATTTAAAGATTGAGCAGCAAGCTTTAAAAGAACAGCTGGAGAAAATGCAAACAGCTTTGAGTATTCTTGAAGAAAAACCAACTATTCTTGAAGAGAAATCAGCTACTCTTCAAGAGAAACCAGTTGTTACAAAGCAACGTGGACATTCTGGGTTTCCAACATCTTTTCGTGATTGGAGAGCATCTTCTCAAAAGAACTAAGGAATCCTATTATAGTGAGTTATACAAAATCACAAATGAAAAAGTACAGTCTACTGTAGTTAATACAGAGGCTGTACTTTTTGTTATGTTAGTATAAGTTGTGATAGGCGGTTTGTATTTTCTTTGACTATTCCACCTTTAACTCGATCCCTTCATCCAGCATATCTCCATTAATTTTCAAAGTTAATCCTTGCGTATTTTTCGGTACATCTAATGAATCGGCAGAGCGTATTGATATGTATACATCAGAAGAATCTCCATGGGTGGGAAGTTCTTTTTGAGAATCCTTGTTGCTAAGTTCATCATTTTTTGTTTCTTTAGAAGTCTCCTGTTCGTTTTTCGTGTTACTGCTAGATGTATCATGTGAACTGCAAGCTGATAGTCCAAATAAGAATGTGCTACATAATAATGATGTTAATAACTTTTTGTTCATAGTTTGTTCCTCCAAAATAAAAGTACTTTCATGGGTGCCATAATGATTTAATAAATCTATATTTTTCTTTATATGTATTAGATGTTACATTTTATTATATTTATTTTGGGATAAAAAGGAAACTTGATGCAAATAAACAAGACACTTTGCAGTGTCTTGTTTATTTAAGTTATGCGCATTACTTAATAAGACGCTAGTTTCTCATCCTGAACATGAGTAACTATGTAGGGTGTTTTAATTATAACATTTTAACCAGTAATGGGTCTATATGGAATTTGTATAATGGGTACGTTTTATTATTTGGAATGACAGATGTAGTATATTATGTTGGGATTTGATCTATTAAAAGCAGTAGACAAGGTAAAGGATCATACCATATTTCATAATTTACACAAATTGTGTAGAAAAGTATGGAGCGATATTTCCCTTTACACGAACATAAAGGTATAATATAGTTTAGTTAAGTTAACTAAACTATATAACGAAACAAAATAACAGCATGACTGGAGGAAGAATGCTATGACTAGATCGTATAAAGAAGTAATTAATGAAATGAATCGAGCCTACAATGACTTCTACATTTTACTATTTCAGGAGTTAAAGGATGAGTTCGGTCCTACAGGGCAGCAAGAGAGCATGCTATTTTATATCAATTTAAATGAAAACACGACAGCAAATAACATTGCGAGTACTTTTAATATATCGAAAAGTGCTGTGAGCCAAGTTTTATCGAAATTGGAAAAACAGAAGATGATTTCGAAACAAGTAAACCCTAATAATAAAAGGGAGTATTTCCTTACACTTGGTCCAAACGGTAGTAAGTATATAGAGCGGTTGTCTGAGTTAGATGACGTATTAATTGAGAAATACTTTTCTAAAATCGATATAAATGCTTTAGAGCAAATGACTGATACGTTAACGAAAATAAATAAAGTTATATTGGAAGAAAAACAGAAGGCTATTGATTCTAATGAGTAAGAAAGTCTACATGAAGGGATTAATAGAAAGGAGGAAAATCCTGTTATGAGTTACATACCAAATATGATCACGATAGCAAATTTTGTGTGTGGGCTTTTGGCTATTCACGCTGTTTTCGTTCACGATATTTTCGTTCACGATATGTATGGTGCAGTTATGTTCATTATTACAGGTATGGTATTTGATCTGTTTGATGGTAGGGTTGCTCGGAAACTAGATTCTGTTTCGGAAATGGGCGGAGAACTAGATTCATTTGCGGATTTAGTTACTTTTGGTGTAGCACCGTCTATTCTTGCATATAGTGTCGCTTTAAAAGATTTGCAGTCCATCGGGATGTTATGTGCGCTTGCTTACAGTGTTTGTGGCATGCTTCGACTTGCGAGATTTAACACGCAACAAAGCAAACTTCCGACATTTATCGGAATGCCCACTCCATTTGCGGCAATGTGTCTTCTCATTTTATGCTTTTTGAATAATCCAGTTTCCGTGGCGTTTGGCACATGCATACTCGCTTATTTAATGGTGAGTAAAATAAAATTCCCTCATTTTAAAAAAGATATATCGGAAAGCTTGAAGTCCGAAAGATGGGATTGATGATACGGAAATATAATGAGAAAGATAAGGAGCGTAACATGATTCGTATGGCACTAAGATCATTTAACATACAAATATATTGTTTGCTAGGCGTGATGTTACTGGGATGGTTGATGACACCTTTTCGAGCCCAGTTTGTAGGGATAAGCATCGGCCTTTTAGTTAGTATGTACTGCGTATGGATTTTAGGGAGGCGTATTGAAAAGTTCGGAGATAGCATTGTAAAAAAAGAAAAAGCACCGATGCTTGGAATGATGAATCGGTTTGCAGCCGCAATACTCGGAGCGATTATTATGTATGAAATTGAACACCATGAATTCATGTGGACATTTGCTGCTGGAATTATGGCTGGGTATTTCTTAATTATTATTAATTTAGGGTATTACAGTATGAGAGATGTGGAGGAATAAAGAGCTGTGTAAATAACTAATTTGAATGTAAAAACCTAAAAACCTAAAAACCTAAAAACCTTCCTTTATAGAGAGCTTTTTATTACAAAGAAAAGACACCCATATAAGAGTGTCTTTTCCGATAGTTTTTTAGCAGAAGCAAGAAGCTCCAACAATGATCAATAAAATAAACAATACAACTAGTAAAGCAAAGCCGCCGCCACAACTACTACAACTACCACCAAATCCCATAATAGTTCCTCCTTTAATAAGAGGGGAAACAAGGGGTCACTCATGTATTTTAACGGATTCAATTTACTTTATGTTTTTTACGCAATAATTGAGCAGGTCCTTTTGAAAATAAAGAAAAGACACCCTAAGGTGCCTTTCTCCGACTTGAACCATCTTGATTTTAATAATATTGGACTCCCGTCCAAATATTATTTTACCATGTTAATTTGTTTTTGGAAATATTCCATATCGATAATTACAATACACGTTTTAGTTTTTGAATTATTTATCTTTCTAAAAGTTGAAATTAATAAGAACCCCATAAATGATAAACCATTCCACTAACGAAAAACACTAATCCTAAAAACAAAACAATTAAAGCAAGTACTCCATTTTGATTATGTTCCATAAAACTAGCTCCTTTTAGATTTATAGTTGTTTATTCTTTCATACAAAAAAGCCTTTAGTCGTAATTATGGCTAAAGGCTTTGATCATTATACTTTTCACATTATAAAATCTTATGAGAAGAATTTATAATGTTTTTTTATCAAATTTGAAACTGAAAATGTACTAGCTTGATAATGAAGCTTGGCTATTAGAATTGAAAAATTTTAGTTTTATTATAATTAATAGAAATGAGAGTAGTGTGAATATAAATCCGCTCCAAATAAGCTGGTGAATACCTAAGTTTGAAATGAACCAGCCTCCAATAGTTGTTCCTAAAGTAATTCCGAGATTTGAGAATGAAACGAATAGGCTATTACCGAATTCAGGCGCTTCTTTTGATTCGCTTATTAACCATGTTTGACCAACAATTAATCCACCAGCATGTACGATTCCCCAAATGAATACGATAAAAATCATTGGAACAAGGTAGGAACCTAAATAATAAACCAATATGTAAACAATAGAATATAGGATAGGGAATAATATTACTGTATTTACTATACTTTTTTGCAGGAGACTACCAAATAAATGATTGCCTAAAATCATAACGATACCAAATATGAACAGCATGATACTGATGAGAGATCCATTCATGGAAGTTACTTTTGCAAGGTATTCAGCGAAGTAGCTGTATACGGAAAACATGGCTGCAAAAAGGAATGTGACGGTTAAGATATTTAACCATAATCCTGGTTTGCCGAGTATACGAATTTGTTTACCGAAAGACATTTTTTCTGTAACAGGCATAGAAGGAAGTAGGATTAGTATTCCAATGAATGCAAGAGTGTTAACAAGCGCTCCGAATAAGAAAGCAATTTCGAGTGAAAATTGGTCTGCAAGGTAAGAGGTTAGTGGTACACCTAAAGCAAAGCCAACAGTAATTCCCATGAAAACTTTTGTAACCGCTTGACCGCTCTTTTCTGGAGGGACAAGTTTAGCAGCTGTTACAAGAGCGATTGAAAAGAAGAGTGGGTGAAGTGCTGCCGGTAAAATACGGAAAATAAGCATGATTTCAAATTGTGTTGTATAAGCGTAGATTACATTTGAAATAACAAATATGAAAATTGCTGTTAATAAAATTATTTTGCGATTAATACTAGAGACGAGCAGAATTAAAAACGGACCAGAAATAGCAACAACTAGTGCAAATATACTTACTAAAAATCCAGCTTGTGTAGTCGAAATTCCGAATTTTTGAGTGATTTGTGGTAATACGCCGACAATACCCATCTCGGTAGTAATAATTCCGAACACACCTATTGCGAGTGTCAGAATAAGTAAAGGATTTACTTTTTTCATTTATAAAACTCTCCATTCGTATCAGTATTTTGAAAGTAAATTCATTAACAAAGAAGCATTATTACAAGCATGATTGGATGCCAATTTTATCAGGACTATGTAATCCGAAATACAATAACAGATATCTAAATAACTAGATATGATATATTAAAAAATTTTCTCCTTTCTATGTTTCTTGCTTTTATAAGTAGTGCAATCTTATAAAAAAGTAATTGGATGCCTGTAAAAAAGCAGAATGTGTGAAAGCTAATAATCAATTAGTATGCAGATTGATTATTAGCTTTCATTTTATAATTCGTTTTGAACGTATTCAGAAAACTCTCGTATTGTTTTTTCATTTCGGCGATAGTATGTCCATTTTCCAATTCGGTCAGAGTCTAGTAGTCCTGCTTTTTTCATAGTTAATAAATAACTAGAAATAACCGATTGGGCTAAGCCAGTTTTAAGCTGGATATCTCCTACACATACTCCAACTTGAAAGCTAAGGCTTTGCTCTAGATAAGGTTTTTCATCGAAATGGTTTTCTGGATTTTTCAACCATGATAAAATTTGAGATCTTGTTTCATTTGACAATGCTTTATAAATTAATAAAGGTTCCATAAGGATATTATATCTACTTTTATAGATTTGTAAATGGGTTTTGGTGATTTTAAGGGGAGAAGGTATACGTGAGCCCCTTAAATAGGAATGAGGTGCTCTTGATCTGTATCCTTTGTAAAGGACATTCTAAAAAAAGTTAGGCAACCTAAAAAAGATGATTTCTGTATGCAAACAGGAGTCATCTTCTTTAAATTTTATTGATAGCAAGAGTGATTATAGTACGTCATATATTTCTTAATTTCATGTTTTAACTGAACAAACGATTCACATGATTTTATATATGCTTCATCGGTTAAAGTACTACGAGGATTACGTGCAAAAATGATAATATTGTTAGGTTTAAGCATGTTGTTGCCTAGCTATCAATGGCGGATTCCTAAGAAGAGTAATAATAAAACCTAACTGAAGATTTAAGAAAAATTTTATGTTTACCCCACTTTTTATTTCAAAAGTTTTTCCTATCCTATAAATGAGTTACATCAAGAAGGAGACTAAAAACGATAAAGTCATAGATGAAAATGTAAAGTTAGGGGGTTCTGCATGCATACAGAAGTTTTGATGAGTTATTTGTATACTTATTTCTTTACTATTATTTTTTGTATTGTGTTTCAAATTGGGTTTTATTTTAAAGCGAAAAGAAATATATCTATTCTGCATTTTCTATGGGTATATGTTTTTCTATTCTACCTTTCGTTAGTATATGGGGTGACGCAAATCGCGACTGTATGGGATATAAGTAGATACGAAACGTGGATTCGTGTAAATCAAATTAACTTGACTCTATTTGATACGGCAGGTAGTACTACGTATCTTTTGAACATTGTACTGTTTATGCCGTTAGGTTTTTTATTACCGACTATTTGGCCACAGTTTAGAAAAATGAAAAACACCGTATGTGCAGGATTCTTTTTTTCATTGGCAATTGAGTTAAACCAATTACTAAATAATAGAATTACAGATATTGATGATTTATTTACGAATACCCTCGGGGCGATGGTTGGGTATGTATTATATAAAGTATTATATACAGCATTATTTAAAATGATATTAAAAAGAGAGGAAAAAAAGCTGGATACGAACTCTCCTTTAGTCATAAAATACGAGGCTGTTTTTTGTCTAGTATGTTCATTTGTAGGTGCGATGTTAATTTATTATCCTGGTGACCTGTAAGCTACGATATCATTTATAAAATGATTCTAGTTCTCTTCGCTTAAACACAGTAAAATGTGAATTATTCATCCTTTTTTCTAACTTAATAGATACAGTTTATGTATGAAATGATAGGTAGGTGTAAATGTGTTACATGTTCAATTATCTCAATACTTACTAAAAGAATCTAAACCAGTTCTTCATACAGCTGGAAAAAGAGTGTATATGTTAAAAGATGAAGGGGTATCACCTTATCCTATCTATTCCAATTCTCCTATTATGATAGGAGTGGGAACGAATTGGGATCAGCATACAGGATTTGAAGAAATTATTAAAGGATTTATAGGTGCAAATAACAAATTTCCTATGTATATGTTATTTGAAACTTATTTGCGCGGTGACTTTATTGAAGGATTTTTAGAAGAGAATAAATTCACGTTGGAGCTAGTTTTTAATAATAAGAAAAGGGATACGAACTTTTTTAATGTGTTCATTACTAGTAGTGATGATATAACCACACTTATGAAGTATTTCTTCCAATCAGCACAAGATTCTCTCTATACGTTATTAAGCTATTCAGCAGACTGTAAGATGATCAGTAATCGTACTGGTGAGATTGAAATAAAGGCTGACAGTTTCTATCCAAGCTTTTCATTTATGTATGATGCGCAAGAATTATTTATTATTGGCGGGGAAGAAAAGTGGTCAGATATCCATTATATAAAAGGATTTTTCCATCTTGAGCAGATTACAGATGAGCTAACTATTGATGTAAGAAAATGAATTTAATGATGATGTGTCAAAGTTTTTACCAAGTAGAGAAGTTGATAAACTCATATTAATATTCTCTGATTTAAGAATAGGTGTATTAATTGGTGATGAGTGTTTTAATTATATAAGTTTTGGATCTAAGGAATTAAAGTTAGTTGAGCAACTTTGTGTAGGGGAAGGATTATTTATATGTCACACTAAAGACCGAAAGTGATAAGGTGCTGTATAAATAACTAATTTGGATGACTTGAATGTATAAACTTAAAAACTTTCCTTTATGGAGAGTTTTTTATTACAAAGAAAAGACACCCATATAAGAGTGTCTTTTCCGATAGTTTGTTTAGCAGAAGCAAGAAGCTCCAACTATGATTAATAAAATAAACAATACTACTAATAAAGCAAAGCCGCCAGAAAATCCACAGCCGCCACAACTACCACCAAATCCCATAATAGTTCCTCCTTTAATAAGAGGGGAAAACAAGGGGTCACTCATGTATTTTAACGGATTCAATTTACTTTATGTTTTTTACGCAATAATTGAGCAGGTCCTTTTGAAAATAAAAAAAAGACACATTAAGGTGCCTTTCTCCGACTGGATAACCGCATTTCGAAACTGGTGGATAACTTGCAAATAGTATGTATGCTTCGATTTATTTACAGGTACCTAAGATTTATACATTCTTCCATATAAGTCAGTACTTTTGATTACTAAACGTTCAATCATCATAATGTTTAGTTTATTGTTACCAACCACTCGCTCCAACATCCGTCTTCAACCACTTCACCCAATCCGAATCTTCTATTTTAAGCAAACTCAGCGAAACACCTTTCATATCTAAAGAAGTGAGAAGGGTACCAACCTTTACGAACTTCACATGTAAGCCTTCCAGCTCACATAAACGGCGAATGTCGTTTGCGAAAATGTATTGTTCCATTAATGGTGTCGCACCGAGTCCGTTAATGAGGATGGCGAAGTTTTCACCTTTTCTCCAGCGATAAATGCTTTTTAGTTTGTTCATAAGTTCGATCGCTAATATTTCAGAAGAGGATAGCGCTTCTTTGCGGTAACCTTTTTCGCCATGAATGCCGACGCCGTAAAAGACTTCATCGTCGTTTAATGTGAAGGAAGCTTTTCCTTGTACTGGGTCATTCGCAGGTGAAAGGGCGACTCCTAATGTATGTAAGTTTTTGATGACAGATTGGCCAAGTGCTGTTAGTTCTTCTAAAGAATGACCGCTCTCAGCGGCCGCGCCTACTATTTTTTGAACGAAAACAGTGCCCGCTACGCCGCGTCTTCTTTTATTAAAAGAAGCATCATCTTCAATTGAAACGTCGTCATTTACGATGATGTGGTCAATTCGTCTTCCTTCTTCTTTTGCGATTTGTTCTGCCTCTAAAAAGTTCGCTACGTCATCTTTAAAGTTTTTGATGATGAATAAAATACTCTTATTTTTTGGCATGAGGCGAGTTGCCGCAATAATTTGTTCCACTGTAGGCGGGGTAAAAATACTGCCGTTTACGGCCGCAGTAAGCATTCCCTTTCCTACATAACCTATATCAGCAGGTTCATGTCCGCTACCACCGCCGCTTATAATGACAACGTTTTGCTTCAGTTTTTCTATATCTTTTACATAAATGATGTTATGTGTTTCGTCGTAATTTACTTTGTCGTTATGTTCAAAATAAAAGCCATGCATCATATCTTGAACAATATTTTCTACATCATTCATAATCTTTTTCATTGCTTTTGCCACCCTTTAATTACTTTGCTGATTGCTCCAGTAATAGTAGTAATTGATTGTTTATCATATTTTTCATGAGAGAAGACATAATGGAAGGATCTACTTCGCATTTGCTTTCAATCCAATCTTTAATCGTTCCAACGAAGCCATGACTATAAAAGGAGGCAATCGTATTTTTTGTCTCATCAGAAAGGCTGAATCCACAGCTCACAGATAATTCATCAATAATCTTCATATATAAGTTTTTCGTATGCTCAAATAAATAGTGATTAAACGAGTTTTGTTCAATGACTTTAAAAGCGTTTCGGTAAAATTTTTGATTTTCATAAAAGTAATCAAATAATAAATCGAAAATGTTTTCCCACGTTTCATAGTCGAGAAAGTCGATAATGTTTTCTTTCGTTTCTTCTCTATAAATCCAGCTTAATAGTTCAAATTTATCTTTAAAATGATAATAAAAAGTTTGCCTACGCATTTGACAGTGTAACATAATATCGCTCACCGATATTTTATGAAACGACTCTGTTTCCATTAAATATTTCAATGAATTCGCGATTATCTTTTTAGAAATTATAGAAGAGGTCATGTGGATCATCCCTAGAATGTTATTAATATGAAAATCCTACCGAGAAATGAGAGCGGTGTCTTTAGACAGATTGTCCATTTTGTCCGTTTACTATAAAACGCTTTCATTTTAACATGAGTAGTAAGAAGAAGATTTCAAATATATCACAATATATTAAAGGAATTGAGGGAGAATCACAATGAAAAAGATTATAAACAAACCAGAAACATTAGTAATGGAAATGTGCAATGGAATGGTGATGGCTCATCCAGAGCTTGAGTTTTTGAAAAAATATAAAGTGATTAAAAAGAAAGAAATGAATGAAAATAAAGTAACGTTAATTAGTGGCGGCGGTAGTGGTCATGAGCCAGCGCATGCAGGTCTAGTCGGAAAAGGTATGCTGGATGCGGCAGTGTGCGGAGATGTGTTTGCTTCTCCTTCGCAAATTCAGGTCTATCAAGCAATTAAAGAAACAGCTAGTAAAAAAGGTACGTTATTAATTATTAAAAATTATAGCGGCGATATTATGAATTTCAAAAACGGTGCACATTTAGCGACTGAAGATGGAATTGAAGTCGACTACGTAAAAGTAGACGATGATATTGCGGTAGAAGATAGCCTGTATACAGTAGGACGCCGCGGTGTTGCGGGAGTTATTTTAGTGCATAAAATTGCCGGCGCAGCAGCGGAAGCAGGAATGGATTTAGGAGCGGTGAAAGCTGTAGCGGAAAAAGCAGCGGCTAACGTGCGTACAATCGGTTTAGCATTAACTTCTTGTACAGTTCCAGCAAGCGGATCACCTACTTTTACACTTGCGGAAGATGAAATGGAATACGGCGTAGGTATTCACGGTGAACCAGGTATTAAACGTGAAAAAACGATGTCAGCAGATGAATTAGCTAACCGTATGACAAATGATTTAATAAAAGATTTAGGAGTAAAAGATGGCGAGGAAATTGCGCTTCTTGTAAATGGTTTTGGCGGCACACCACTGCAAGAACTTTATCTATTTAATAATGCAGTTACGAGAGAATTAGCTGCTAGAAATATTAAGATTAATAGAGTATTCGTCGGTAACTATATGACGAGTATCGATATGGCTGGTATGTCTTTAACAGTGATGAAGTTAGATGACGAGCTAAAAACGTTATTATCGAAAGAGTGCAATACACCAGCGTTTAAAGTAGATGGACCAGTTGAAAGTGTTGAGTACGTGAATGTGCTTGAAGGAGCAGAAGAGAAGGAAGTTTCATTTGAAATAGAAACAGCGGAAGAACACGCTGTTATTAAAGATAATGTCCTTACATTAAACAACATGATCTATCTAGTTGATAAAATGAGCGACATTATTATTAAAAATGAAGTACCGTTCTGCGAGTTAGATACACATGCAGGTGACGGCGACTTCGGAATGAGTGTTGCGAAAGGATTTAAGCAATTAAAACGTGAGTGGCATTCTATTGTAGATCAAGAGAACGTAACGATCGGATCGTTCCTTGACGGTTGTTCAATGATTATTATGGAACATTGCGGCGGGGCTTCTGGTCCAATTTGGGGCGGAGCATTCCGTGCAGCTAGTAAAGAAGCAGGCGAAAAACGTGAGCTAACAGTAAAAGAGTTTGCTGAAATGTTACAAGCAGCACTTCAAGGCATACAATCTATCGGTGAAAGATCATTCGGCAGAGGAGCAGTAGTTGGTGATAAAACACTTGTTGATGCACTTGCTCCATGTGTAGATTCTTGGATTGACAGTGCTTCAAACGGCACAGACGTGAAAACTGCCTTCGAAAAAGGTGCAGAAGCAGCGGTTAAAGGCGCAGAGTATACGAAAGAAATCGTAGCTCGCATGGGCCGCGCTGGTACAGTTGGTGAAAGAAGCTTAGGCTATCCAGATGCAGGTGCACATGCACTTGGAGTTATCTTTACGGAGATTGCGGGTAGTTTGAAATAGAAATTAGGAGATTCCCTCTACCTTATGGTGGAGGGGGTTTTTATAGTTGATTGGTATGTAATTTCGCTAGATGTTCTCTACTTAAAGATATGTATGTTTATAAATACTAAGATAATAGTTCTAAAAGAAGCAACGTGAGCTCCTATAAATATGGAATTCACGTTGCTTAATTGTGTTTTTGGAAAAGCTGATCAATTGACAGAAATCCCTTCAAAAGGTGGTATTTATTATTTCGAACTTCAAAATTATAGTGGTACACCTTATGGAGTACTTTGAGAGGGATCAAGATATTATTCCATAAGGTGTACCTTTTGGAACGTATTTAAAGATTACAAAGAAAAATGAATTTTATAAAACATACAAAATATAAAATTCAAAAAACCAGTTACAAATGTGTATTTTCACATTTGTAACTGGTTTTTCCTAATTAAACAATTTTATCAAACAAAAAATATAAAAACATTGAATTACTCATTATACCAATCATAACCTAAATTTAATATATCCGAGTAAACACTATTACTTTTCTTCAAAACACTTGATAATTCTGTAAAATTTGACATTCGAATGGCATTATCACGTTCCCATGTTGCATCACATTCATCACATATATATAATATTGTTTCTTCGTTTTTAATCTTCGCCTTGAAAATTAGCCCATTTCCATGACACATTGGACAAACAACTTTTCCTTTAAATAGTTCCATTTAGAATTCCTCCATCAAAGTTTAACAGGATATGCAGTAATAACCTTATTCGTTCTTGGTTCTACAACTAATCTAATTGCAGTTTCACCTTGTTATACAAAGCATCCGTACATATGACAGCGCTATTTGAAGGGTCAATATCAGCAACAGTCATATAACTAGAGAGTAAATAACCATCTTCATAATATGTAATCATTATTTCTTCTTCTGATACTAAGGAACATAATAGCATGTTTTCAATTCGTTCCTTTTCTTCAGTTGTTAAGATTGGACGGGTTACTTTGTTTTGTTCCTTAATCATTTCACGTATCCCGTCAAATTGAGATGTCAATGCGACGAACGGAGTCCATTTGACCATACCTCTTCCTTTTGACCTAGTAGCGTTATTCATGATTTGTGTCCCATTAACAGTGTGTTTCTGTATCTAGCTGTGGCGCTATGCGTATTTCATCTATAAATAAATCTATTTCACATGAATAGCCAAGACACTCAAAAGTATGAATAATTTAAGTGTTTTGGCTATATTTTATTCTTTAAATAGTTCTGGTCTTTCAACTCTAAATGATTTCACCTCACCGCACTCTAAACAGAATGTTGTTAACAGTTTAGAACGCTTCCCCACTGTGAAGAGTGAACTAGCTGTATCTTCACAAACATATGCATGATAAGCAGATCCAACCCTTCCTTCTTTAAATGTAGTAGAACCACAATTCTCGCATCGTTTATTTTTCATGTTACTAACACCTCATTTGATTGATATTTATTTTTCTGTTTTTTTAAGATAGAAGTAAAGCAACTTGGTTATAAATGATGTTTTCGACATGATACAACATACCCCTTTATATATCCGCAAGTAAAACAACACCCTATAAATCTCTATAACAATATGATGTTTCATATATCATTTAATGTTTATCGGAAAAATAAGTATTAAAGTATTGAGTTTTATTATTCTGATGATTATAACAAATAAAAAACAAACAATTCTTATGTTGAGAAGTGGAGGGACGGGCCCTATGAAACTTCGGTAACCTCGTTTTAGACGAAAGGTGCCAAATCCTGCAGGTGAAAAAAACACCTGAAAGATAAGAGCGGTTCACTTAGTCAAGAAGGCTACTCTTATTTCGATAAGAGTGGCTTTTTTTATGGCTAAAAGATAAAGGGGGAATATGTAGTGGAGTATGGTTTTTGGTTACCGATTTTTGGGGGATGGCTTCGAAATGTAGATGATGAATCTATGCCGCCTACGTTTGAGTATGCAAAACAAACAGCGCAAGCGGCAGAACAGTTAGGTTTTTCAACAACTCTTATTGCGGAATTAAACTTAAATGATATAAAAGGTGTTTCAGCACCAAGTTTAGAAGCATGGACAACTGCGGCAGCACTTGCAGCAGTGACGGATAGGTTAGAGATTATGACAGCTGTAAGACCTGGATTCCACAATCCAGCAGTAACAGCGAAAATGGCAGCGAATATCGATCAATTAAGTAATGGCCGTTTTACATTGAATGTAGTTTCAGCATGGTGGGAAGAAGAAGCGAGACAGTACGGCGGAGTATTTACTGCACATGATGAAAGATATGATCGCACAGAGGAATTTGTAATAGTTTTGAAGGAGCTTTGGAAAGAAGAAGAGTTTTCTTATAAAGGGAACTTTTATGAGCTTCATCATACACATTTAAGTCCAAAACCTGTGCAGAAACAAGGCATTAAGATTTATGTAGGTGGTGAGAGTGAGTGAGGAAAAGAGGTAATCGTAAACCACACTGGTGCATATGTAATGAACGGGGAACAGTGGAAGAAGTATCTGTGAAAATAGAAGATATGAAGAATCGTAGAAAGAAAGTTACCGAGGAGCCATTGCAGTCATTCGGGCTCGCGGCTTACGTCATTTGTCGTGATACAGAAGAAGAGGCATTAGAAGAATGGAGACGCATAACGGATGTGAAAGACGATGCTTTAGGTTATGCGGGTAACATATAAAACTATTATATTTTATTATAACAAAATACAGCAAAGACATTTGGAATGAAAAAAATAAAGTAATTGCACTCCTACTTGCTACAGGCTTTACAATTAGTGCAGGTGGATATTATATTGTTTCAGATAAGCATGAAGTGGTAAATGCTGACGTTGGAAATTCAATTGAAAGAGAAAAATTAGCCATTCAAAATAAAATGGTAAATAGCATCGATAACTTCCAAACGGCTAAAGGTTCCTTCACATATTATGTTAAACTTGCTAAATTTAATGACACCATTGTTTTTGATGTAAATCTAAAAGACACACCCGCAAGCTTTTATACAGTAAAAAGTCCTGATGGAAAAACAGAATCTATAACAGTATATGATGGAGAGCAAAAATTAGATGTAAATTCTTCTGCAAAAGAATATATGCTTACTCCAGTTGCTAGGGAGCAAGCGCCAGTAGATTCACAAGCAATTCCTGCTCAAGAAAGATATATAAAGGATGAAAACGACAATTCAGAAGGTGTGAAATTACGTAAAGCCCCTGCAAACATGGGGTTAGCTAGCGAAGTTCTATTTAGTCAAAATATTGCACTAGGATTTTTAGAGGACTACAGTAAATGGAAATTCGAAGCTGATGAAATTTATCTCGGTTTACCTGTAAAAGTTATTACTGGTGAAGTATCAGATAACTTCAAAGAAAGACATGGTAGTTCCACATTTAAAATGTGGATTCATAGGGATACTGGTATGTTACTAAACTTTGAAGAATACGATTCAAAAGGCGAAAAAGTAGTAGCAATTAAAGTGAATGATATAAAATTAAATACACCATCTGATACTCAAAAATTTAAAATCCAAGAATTAGATGGATATAAGCCTTAAAAATAAGTAAAGATGGACATTTTGTCCATCTTTACTTATTTTTAAGGAGGTTTATAAACTTCTTTGAATCATGATCAGTTAATTTATATCCTGGAACTTGTAATTGTTCTGATTTCATCTGCTCTCCTAAAGTAACAACATTTTCATTATCAGTCACCCAAATTAGATATTCTTGATTTGAGCCATCTTGGTATTTTAAATTTATCTTATTTTCTACAAAAGATAATGCTTCTTTATCTACTGATAAAGTTTTTTCTTTGGCTTGATTAAGTCCATCCACAAATACCTTTATTTTTTTCTTGTCATTAATGCTTATTGATGTCTGATCTTTATTTGATGTAATTTCAATTTCTTTTATTACCTTGTTTTTAAATTGTATAGAAGATTCCAGTGTGTCTTTTTTTATTTCTTGGCTTTCTGTGTTTTTTAAAGTGTTAGATTGAATAGTACACCCTACTAAATTATTAAAAAACAGAAAAGTAAGTAGTAAAGTAATCCGGAATTTCACCATGGTATCACCTTAATCTGAAAATTTATTTTACTTTTTATTTTAAGAATATCCCAAAGTGAAGAAAAATAAGTACTTAAATAAAAATCTATAAGTTGAGAAATATGTCATTCGGTTGGTGGGACCCCATGCCCATCAAACTAAGGGTACCAAGAGGGTATATATGAGTGTGTTTTTTGGAATTTTTATGACTACACTAAAGATGAGCATAACAAATAAACCTATCAAATAGTTTTTTTGAAAAATATTATGCAACTTTGAAACTCTTTAACAACGTACAATCATACATAACGCCTAGGATATCAAAGACTGTTTTCTTTTCGTAACGGTGAGATTTCCGTCCATTTTTCTCTAAAAGGTTGAACAGACGTAGGAAAATCTTTGATAATTCGTGGGTGCCCTTTTATAATCCTTGGTAAAACAATAGATAATAATTCTTTATCCTATACAACAATTCATGCAACAACAATATAGCGCTATGGTAGAAGAGATTAATAAGGTGCAGCAAGCAGGCCTGGTGGAAATGGAAAATAGATTGGTGGAACATGAAAATAAAATAGAAAAAAGATTGGAAAAGCGGGATGAAAATCTTATGAATATGATCAGGGGAATTCAGGAAGTAAAAAAAGAACTTACTTCAGTACGAGAAGAAATAGCCACAACAAAGAAGAGAGCCTGGTGGAAATTTTGGGGGTAGTTTATAAAAGTATAAACGGATTTGGTTGTGCAGGTGGGTTTAGGGGTGGTTACTAGCCACAAATAGCGATTTTGATAAAAAAGCATTTTGATATATTTATCAAAATGCCTTTTTGTTGCTATGCTAGCATTGCTCTTACATATGTTACGACTTTTTTATAGAAATCAGAGTTTGGGTCAATATGACCAACAACAGTTGCGTTTCTTGCAGCTAAATCTAATGACTTCACATGATCTGTTAATGCTACACCTGAGAGATTCGTATATGGCGTTCCTACTAAAGCGCCGTTCATTGGTATACCTGAAGGAACGGGAACTTCGAAAGCGTAGCCTCTTACTTTTGAAGTTGTGGGAACGATAATACCTAAACTAGAGATTTTATCATCGATAAGCCCGTCTGATATAACGATTGCAGGGCGATATCCCGCTTGTTCATTTCCGGCTTTCGGATACAGATTAAGCCAAACGATACTCCCGCGAACTACATTTCCTGAAATAGCCATTAAATTTCTTCATCTCCTATTGGTTCATAAAGTTCTTCTTCATGACTACGTACACCTGGCTTAGAAGATCCACGCAAGGATAGGAACAATTTTCTTAGACCTTCTTGATCATCGGCTTCAGGATATGATGCAGGGCGTAAAACGATTTCTCCGTTATCTGAAACGTGGAAATCAATTTTAACTCCATCCTTAAACTTAGCCATTTTAACGACTTCAGATGGGATTCGAACAGCGAGGCTATTCCCCCAAGTTCGGATAGTTCCTTTTGCGATAGCTTCAGCAACTACTGTCACATGAATCATCCCTTTGCTATTATTTGTATTACTATGGTTCAATTGTATCACCTCCTGCTAAAAATGTGTATACTTATGTATATACAAAAAACGAAAGAATGATACATGATTTTTGAAAATCATGAAGAGAAAATCAATGTGGTCTTATAATTGTGTGATAAATGTTGAGAAAGTTTTAATAACGGATTATGAGGAAAAACAAATTAGAATTTTCTGTTATTATTAAGGTAGTGAGTATTTTGATTGTGAATAGGAGGGGTCATATGGTTGTCGCTAATACGAAAGAGAAAGTATTAGAATTGCTAAATGAATGGTACATAGAAATCAGATCAAGACGTATTCCAGAAGCGGAACGCTTGAAAAAGGAAATTGACTTTAAAATATCTCAACTAAAGAAGGAGGCAGAAGTAGAGGCGCAGGATCAAAGTCTATTTCTATATCATTCCTTACTAGAGTTTAGATACAATTATTTAATTAATAATTTAGGGGTTTCTGAAGATAGTTTTAATGAAATAGATGCATTTGGGAAGCCTACGGATAATCCTTTAACGTATTATTATTACTTCTTTAAGGGGATTCACGCAAATGAACTTGGTAATTTGCATTTAGCAAAAGAGTATTATGATCAAGCTGAAGAGTATTTGAGATATATTTCCGATCCGTTAGAACAGGTTGAATTTTATTTTAAAATGGCTACATTCCACTATGATATACAGCAAGGATTAAAGGCTTTTGAATATGGAAAAAAAGCGAAAGAAATGTATTCTGAAGAAAGTGGCTACGAAATTAACGTGGCGTTCTGTGAGAATATTTTGGGATTAGCTTGTATTCATTTGAGGGAATGGGGATTAGCTGAAGAATATTTCACAGCAGCATTGGACCAATTCAAAAGGGTTGGAGAAGAAAAGTTTATATTGATGGTGCGCCATAACTTAGGTTGGATGTATTCAAATCAAAACCTATCGCCTTTAGCGATTCGCTATCTTTCTGAAGTAGTAGAAAAGAATCCAAATCATTATAAGGCGATTTTTGCAAAAGCATTAGAACATTATAAATTAGAAGAGGTAGAACTAGCGAATGAACTTATTGAAAATGGTTTAAAAGTTGTAGAGGAAATCAAGCAAGAGGAATTTTATCACCGCTTTATAATTCTAAAAGGATTAAATAATAATTACTCCGCAACGGAATTTGAAAAAATAGTGTTAGAAGGAATTCGCTATTTTGAGAGGGAAGAATTATATGAAAATGTCCAAGAATACTATGAGGCACTTGGGGTGAGATTTTTAGAGGAAGAAAAGCACATGGAATCTAGTAAGTATTTTTACTTGGGTACAAAATTTAGAAAGAAAGCACAAGACAAGGGGGCATTAAAATGAAAAAAGTATTGATCAGTGTGATGGGGATCGTTACAATCTTTTCGTTTTCATTAGGATTAGTAGGACAGAAAGATGTGAAACAGCATAAAAATGTGATTCAAAGTATGTCAGTAGGAGATTATGGTGGTTGATGCCAAATATAAAGAGCGCTATCCGAATTAGGGTGGCGCTCTTTTAATATAAAGGAATTAGGAAAGGAACTCTGTAAATTGGCTTGAAATGTAATCGTTCATTATGGAAAGTATTCATTCAAATAACAAACAGCCCGAGTTCCAATGAGGAACTTGGGCTGTTTGTTATTTCCTTGCCTTTCCTAGCACTATTCTATCGCCATCAAAACAAAAGAACGAGTGACCCCACTTTATGGTTATGTGCAAAACATAAACTAGTAGAAGTTTTGTATTTTCTTATCCTACGCATTTCACCCTGCACAAAAAATATTTCTCAATATTTAATTGTTGAAAAACATTGAATATTCTCTATAAAGAGAATATTATGTTGCTATCGGCAAAAAAAACGATAATTCGCAGACACTGGGGAGGAAATGCATTGAAAAAGAATAAGAAGTTAAAACCATTATCAGTTTTAGCAACAGCGGCAGTACTAAGTAGTAGTTTTGCTTTTGGAAGTCATGCGGCGTATGCTGATTCGCCATCATCTCTACCAATAGATGAGCATTTAATACCGGAGGAGCGTTTGGCAGAAGCGCTAAAACAACGGGGCGTAATTGATCAATCTGCATCACAAGCTGAGACGTCAAAGGCTGTCGAAAAATATGTTGAGAAAAAGAAAGGGGAAAACCCTGGTAAAGAAATCTTGACAGGAGATAGTCTTACGCAAGAAGCTTCTGATTTTATGAAAAAAGTAAAAGATGCAAAAATGAAGGAAAATGAACAGGCGCAGCAGCCAACAGTAGGGCCAGTAGCTGGACCAGGTGCGGGATTGAATTCTAGTAAATTAAATGGAAAAGTCCCTACTGCACCAGCGAAGCAAGAAGAGTACAACGGTGCTGTTCGAAAAGATAAAGTACTTGTTTTACTTGTAGAATTTAGCGATTTTAAGCATAACAATATTGATCAAGAGCCAGGATACATGTATTCTAAGGACTTTAATCGTGAACATTATCAAAAAATGTTATTTGGTGATGAACCATTTACGTTATTTGATGGATCGAAGATTAATACATTTAAACAATATTATGAAGAACAATCTGGCGGCAGCTACACAGTTGATGGAACTGTAACGGAATGGCTTACTGTTCCAGGGAAAGCTTCAGATTATGGTGCGGATGCGGGCACTGGTCATGATAACAAAGGTCCTTTAGGGCCGCGCGATCTTGTGAAAGAAGCATTAAAAGCAGCGGTAGCAAAAGGAATTAACTTAGCTGATTATGACCAATATGATCAATACGATCAAAATGGTGATGGAAATAAAAACGAGCCAGATGGCATTATTGATCATTTAATGGTTGTACATGCTGGCGTGGGTCAAGAAGCTGGCGGCGGTAAATTGAAAGATGATGCAATTTGGTCTCATCGTTCAAAACTTGGATCAAAACCATATGCGATTGATGGCACAAAATCTTCTGTTTCGAATTGGGGCGGAAAGATGGCTGCATACGATTATACAATCGAGCCTGAAGATGGAGCGGTTGGTGTGTTTGCGCATGAGTATGGTCATGATTTAGGCTTACCAGATGAGTACGATACGAAGTACTCAGGACAAGGTGAACCTATTGAGTCATGGTCTATTATGAGTGGTGGTAGCTGGGCTGGAAAAATTGCAGGAACAGAGCCAACAAGTTTTTCACCACAAAATAAAGAGTTTTTCCAAAAGAATATGAATGGCAACTGGGCGAATATCGTTGAGGTAGATTATGATAAACTTCGCACGGGAGTCGGTGTTGCAACATATTTAGATCAAAGTGTTACAAAATCAAAACGACCAGGAATCGTTCGTGTTAACTTGCCAGACAAAGATATTAAAAATATCGAAGCGGCATTTGGTAAGAAGTTTTATTACAGCACAAAAGGAAATGACATTCATACAACACTTGAGACACCAGTATTTGACTTAACAAATGCAAAGGATGCTAAGTTCGATTATAAGGCATTCTACGAACTTGAAGCGAAGTATGATTTCCTTGACGTATATGCGATTGCAGAAGATGGAACGAAGGTACGTATTGATAGAATGGGCGAAAAAGATGTAAAAGACGGCGTGGATACAACTAATGGTAAGTGGGTTGATAAATCATACGATTTAAGCCAATTTAAAGGGAAAAAAGTAAAACTGCAATTTGAGTATTTAACAGATATTGCAGTAGCTTATAAAGGATTTGCGTTAGATAATGCTGCATTAACTGTAGATGGAAAAGTTGTTTTCTCAGATGATGCAGAAGGTCAACCAGCAATGACATTAAAAGGATTTACTGTATCTAACGGATTGGAACAGAAAAAAAATAACTACTATGTAGAGTGGAGAAATTACGCTGGTTCTGACACGGCGTTACAACATGCGCGTGGTCCAGTCTTTAATACAGGAATGGTTGTATGGTATGCGGATCAAAGCTTTACAGATAACTGGGTAGGTGTTCATCCAGGTGAAGGATTCTTAGGAGTAGTAGATTCTCATCCAGAGGCAATCGTAGGTACATTAAACGGACAACCGACTGTGAAGAGCAGTACGCGTTATCAAATTGCCGATGCGGCATTCTCATTTGATCAAACGCCAGCATGGAGAGTAGATTCGCCAACTCGCGGTATCTTTGACTATAAAGGATTACCAGGCGTTGCAAAATTTGATGACTCTAAGCAGTACATCAACAGTGCAATTCCAGATGCAGGACGTAAGTTGCCGAAACTAGGATTGAAGTTTGAAGTAGTAGGTCAAGCTGAAGACAAATCTGCAGGTGCAGTTTGGATTCATCGATAGAATAAGGTGAAACTAAGAGGAGCTGTCCATAAGTTGGTGAAACTTACTTATGGACAGCTCTTTTCTTATTCTAGAAACGTGGCAGTTTAGTTTAGGAACCAGTTCATTGGAAAGGAAGATATAAAATTCATTTTCAATAAAAACGAGAAATAATATCGTCAGATAATTTCCTTTTCCTTCCACGTGAGAGATGTAAAACAAAGGGAGAAAGTCAGTAGTGGTCCTGTTATATTCTGCATAGCAGCGATTTATATGTCGAGAAATCAAAATAGATTTATGTAGCATGATTCAAATTAATTGAAATGCATGAGCAAAAATACATTCTCATACGAGATTTTTATTAAATTACAAAATACTTATCAGACTTGATTGTAAGAAATGATAAGTATAATTGTATTGTTATTATCCTTAAGACCATTTAAAGAAGAATGTGATAATTGATTTTTTATGATGTACAGAAAAAATTAATTATCACATCCTTTTATTTTCACACTAGAACCTAAAAAGAGGTTCTGTTACAAAGTTTTTTAACAAGAAAAAGTTATGTTGCAAAAAGGGTTGTGCCTATTAATTATATGAAGAGAGGCATGTAGTGTGTTACTAGACAAAAATACTTGATACACCAAGGTTACCTTAACTTACCCTCCTCATTATTATAAGCTAATAATGGTTCGTACATCATTATAGCGTGATTCTCCGTTACATATTGGTCTTCTATAAACTGTTTCTGTTGATTATATACTTTACGTTGAATAACATTATGTCGTATATAACCACCCCAGTATGCAGATTGGATTGAGTGTTCTTTTTCATATACTTCATATTGATAAAGCTGCGGATGGGCAATTCTCCACTCACCGACTAAATGCTTATCTGTAATATAAAGGTGAAGTTGATACGATTGGTCCGTTTCATTTTTGATTTGTAAATCCAAATAATTATAAGAACAAGTCGCTCCACTTCCAAATGGTTGGGTCCGCTTGGAATCAGGAAAGACATCAAAACTATGACGATATCGCTCTGTTACTGTCAATGGTGTATGTAAGGTCATCCAATATATTAAATTTGAAAGCTGACAAAGCCCTCCTCCAATGCCTGCTTGAAAAGATCCATAGTGTAGTATCATGCCCTCTACATACCCTTTTCTCCTCGTAGGCTTACCTATTAAACGCCAGTAAGAGAATGTTTCTCCCGGTCTAATGACGATACCATTTAGTTGTTTAATAGCAATCTTCAAATTAACAACTTTATTCTGTTGATACCACATATCTACATCTTTGAGCTTACGAAGTAGTATCGTTCGGTGCTGAATCGCTGTATAGGGTAACTTTTCTTGTTGAAATGTTTTTGCATATGTTTTTCCATCTGCTAACCACTGAATGTACCTCTTTGTAGAGTAATACCATGTCCCTAGTAGAATGCGATACTTAGACCGCTGTTTAGGACGTAAGTTCACTAAATTCATTTTATTTCCTCTCTCCATCGTTTTCATATGTTACCATTTTCGTAATTACGATCCCAATCAATTGCCGTATTAATGCCTTTGAATTTACCCAAGTTTTCCCGCACAGAACTGTAATATTAATTATCGCATTCTCTCGTTTTTTAACTACATTCTTATATGTATATCCATCAATGAATTGTACTTTTCTTAGCTGCATAGTAATTAATATAAATAGATAAAAGACGCAAAAAAACAGTATAATTAATCTAATGGGGACCTTGTTTTTTCCATTTTTCGAATTGCTTATAGTCATGTGAAACTCTGCCTCAATATGATAAATTCAAATAAACACATTATAAATATAAAGGATAACCTTAAATAAATAATAATGAAAATTAAATAAATTCTAAAGAATTAATATATTTTTACTAAATATTGATTGATAATAAGTTATTTTTTGAGACTTTACTAGGTTCTGTTGCAAAGTTTCTTAGCAAATAAAAAGTTAAGTTAATTACAATGAATCATGTTAAAAGGTATGTTCTCAGGATTATATTGTGATTTTAATGGAGATAGCATTGTTTTTTAGGCTACATTTTAGCGAAATAAAGGCTCAAAAAGCGATATGTATATTTACAATGTTACATTAGTGTTTTTCTTTTTATTTATCCCGCTATTTGCGGGCAGTAAAACTCCCACCTCAAAATTCAGGTGGAGCAAAGAAGTTAGGTGGGAGTCGGGCTGCCCGTAAACCCCCACTGATTAAAGTTTCACTTTATATATTTGCAACATAATATTAGTACGAATCACTATAGTAATATGAGTTTTTGCATATTTTAAAATTTAATATATCCTCCGAAAAGTTTTAATTGTATAATGTTTCTTGTCATAGTTTTTTAGATTTTTCGACAAAAAATAACAAGAATAGAAGACGTATGGGAGAGGGTATTATGTACACAAAACTATTAAAATCAATTACGTCATTAACGCTTATTGGTAGCGCTTTATTATATACAAATGTTGGTGAGATGAAAGCTGCTGAAGCAGGTGCTTTTTCCGATGTACCTACATCGCACTGGTCCTATCCTGCGATTAAAGACTTAGCGAGCAAAAATATTATTTCAGGCTATGGAAATGGAAAGTTTGGTTTTGGTGATGTTGCGACGAGGGAGCAAGTTGCAGCTTTAATTTATCGTGTGTTAGTACCGAATAAGCAAGGCGGTACGTTTAGTAATGATGGTGCTCGTTATGTATTACAAGATGGGTCTACTTTAAATAATCCGTATGGAGATATTCGCTCAGGTTCTACAATGTTTCCGGAAGAGGTTTTAACGTTAACGAAATTGGGGATTTTTAAAGGTGATGGAAATGGCGGTTTTAGACCGAAAGATTCTGTTAGCCGCGCAGAAATGGCGCAAATTATTAAAAATGCATTCCAAGTTTCAGCTAAACAAAAACATACATTTAATGATGTTCCAAATGGATTTTGGGCAGAAAATGCGATTAGTGCCGTGCAGTCAAACGGGATTGCATCTGGTACAGGAGACGGGAAATTTGAACCAGCTAAAACGGTAACGCGTGAACAGTATGCACAGTTTTTATATAATGCATTGAAATATAAAAAGCCTGAGGTTGCGGTGCAAGATACAGGAGATGCGGCATTATTAGCAGCATTCAAAAGTGAAGTGCAAACACGTATTAATACGTACGAAACGAATATTACACTTCCATATAAAACGAAAAATAGTAATACAGAAGAAGTGATGAATACACTTTTTAACGCGTATAAAGAAGTCGCAAGTAAAAATGAGTATACAAATTATAATAGGTCGAATGTTTCATATGGACTTTCTGGATCCCCTGGAAATTATACATTTACGTTAAAGATTACATATCGCGAAACGAAAGAACAAACAGAATATGTGATGAAACAAGCGAAAGCGATCGTTTCTTCTATTATTCAAACGGGAATGGATGATCATGAAAAAGTGAAGGCAATTCATGATTATGTTGTAAAACATGTTTCTTACGATACGTCTTATAAAGCGTATACAGCATATGAGGCACTCGCGAATCGTTCTGCCGTTTGCCAAGGTTACACACTATTAACCTATCAATTATTAAAAGAAGCTGGAATTGAGAATCATTTTGTAGTAGGAACTGGAGACGGTCAGCCTCATGCTTGGAACTTGGTGAAAATCGAAAACAAATGGTATCACCTTGATACAACATTCGATGATCCGGTGCCAGATGAACAAGGCCGCGTAACATATTCTTATTTCAACTTATCAGATGAGCAAATTGCAAGAAATCATGAGTGGAACCGCGGGGACTATCCGCAAGCTACAACAAACTATTATAGTACATTAACAAATAAAATTGCGACAGGTGGTACGAAAACACCTGCATATCAGCAAATATTGAAAGATACAAAGTTAAATTATTTAGGAAATGAATATATCGCAAATAACTATAATGAATTCAAAAATAAAATGCAGCAACGTTATAGCACAAAGTCAGCAAAGATTGAAATTCTTTATAAACAATCAATGGATGGCGCATTGCAAGATGTGAAAAAAGTAATTGGAGAAATCGGTTATCCGCAAGGAGCGAACCGTGTTTCTTATAAAGCTGAGCCGTATAATGCGAAAGAAGGATATTCTTTAGTGACGATTACGTTTATGTAAAAAAGCAACCTAGATCCTATGAAATCTAGGTTGTTTTTTTGTACCTAAATTTGACATATACAGTTAGACTGTATAAAATAAAACTATACAGTTCAACTATACAGTTCAACTATATAGTTTAGCTATATATTAATCGTTACATTGGAGGTCTTTATGAATAGAGATAAAAATTTACCATTAACGGAAACAACGTATTACGTTCTTTTAGCTTTATTAGAGCCAGCACACGGATATTTAATTATGCAAAAGGTTGAGGAACTTAGTAATCATCAAGTGAAAATCGCAGCGGGTACATTGTATGGTGCGGTTGAAAATTTATTAAAGCAACAATTAATAGAATCGGTAAAAAGTGAAGATAAACGAAGAAAAGTGTATGTCATTACTGAGCGGGGGAAAGAAGTATTACATTTAGACTTTATGAGGATGCAGCACATTATTGGGGTTACAAAAAGCTTATTAAATGTATAGTTAGGAGGAAGCGAAGATGTGGAGATTGAAATTCTTCTTAGACTTTGAGAAAGAGGAAAAATGGTTAGAAGAGATGGCTTGGAAAGGCTATCAACTAAAAAGTAATACATTTGGTTATAAATTTAAAATCGCAGAACCAGAGGATGCGACAATTAAAATAGATTATAGAATATTTTATAGACGAAGTGATTTTATTAATTATTGTACGTTATTTGAAGATAGCGGCTGGAAGCATATAGCCGGTAAATGGTGGGCAGGCACGCAATATTTTAAAAAGATAGATGAGGAAAGTGAAGATGACATTTTTTCAGATCAAATGTCACGAGCAGGGAAGTATAAACGTTTATCTAAGACATTTTTAGAATTAGCAATATGTTATTTTCCTCTATTAATGCTATTTATGTTTAATAATACAATTGATTTAGGAGTGATGTTAAATCCGAAAGGCCTATACTATACACCAGGATTATGGGATATGCACGGCGCAGCATTTTTAGGATCATTCTTATTTGAAACGCCATTTGCATTAATGAGGGGCATTTCATGGTTGTTTATCCCAGCTGCGATTGGTATGTTTTTCTTTTTCTCATATAAAGCAAATCGATTGTATGAAGAGAGAAAATACTAGGAGGACCCCCTTAAAGCTGATGCTTTGAGGGGGATTCTTTTGAATTTGTAAATGGTGTACTTGGTTAGCTTGATGGGCATGGGGTAGAGTCAGGAAAATGCGGATTTACAACGCTAAGAAAGTTTCAATGGTCTTAGAGAATCTAATGAGACCACTTTCTTTGAATTAAAATGGTATTCTCCTAGTAAATTGATATGTTCCCAACCTAAAGGTGACATATGATGCAATCAGTCTTCATTAAAACTACCTATCCGTTTTTGATATTTAACTGCTTTTGTTAGATGTAAAGTATTCCAGATACTGATGGCATTGATAATTATGTTTAAGGCACTGGCCCTTTGCAATTGATGCTGTATGGTTTGTTCCCTAAGCTCACCTTGTTTTCCGAAGAAAATAGCTCTTGCAAGTCCATTCATGGCTTCTCCTTTAATTCGAATGGTGGCAGCACCTTTTATTAGAATTGTCCCCTTGGTGTAACAAATGCTTTTTTGTAAATAATATGTTTGTTAAACAATTAATTAAGGGGGACTTGTATGCCACAGGATCGAAAAGCAGAAGTTCAAAACGATGCATACGAAGGAAAAGAGATCATGCCAGATAATCTACAATATCTACCGCGTCACGTGCAAATGGAGCTGCCTCACGAATTTTCTGTAAATCCTCTGTTTGCCCGCGAAGGAGAATCAGTCGTTCCGCGCTTTCACATGCCTGATGAAGGCATGTTACCAGAAACAGCGTATCAAATCGTCCATGATGAAATTGCTCTTGATGGCAATGCCCGCTTGAATCTTGCAACATTCGTTAGCACATGGATGGAGCCTGCCGCAGAGCACTTATATGCCAAATCATTCGACAAGAACATGATTGACAAGGATGAATATCCACAGACAGCCGAAATTGAGGAGCGGTGTGTCCGCATTTTAGCAAACCTCTGGCATTCGCCCACTCCCCTTACGACTATGGGCGTTTCAACAACTGGATCGTCGGAAGCATGTATGCTCGGGGGGCTTGCGTTAAAGAGACGCTGGCAAAATGCACGCAAAAGCGAAGGGAAGCCGGTGGATCGGCCCAATATTGTGTTTAGTTCTGCTGTTCAAGTCGTGTGGGAAAAATTCGCGAACTATTGGGAGGTTGAACCACGCTATGTGAAGGTTAGCCCAGAGCATCCCCGATTGGATCCTCAGGGGGTCCTCGCTGCCGTGGATGAAAATACGATTGGTGTGGTACCGATTCTAGGTGAGACTTATACCGGGGTTTACGAACCGGTTGCCGCCATTGCGAAAGCGTTGGACGATTTACAGGAGAGGACGGGCCTCGACATTCCCATGCATGTGGATGCGGCTTCGGGGGGATTTATAGCACCGTTTCTTCAACCAGATTTAGTCTGGGATTTTCAATTACCGAGGGTGAAGTCCATCAATGTATCCGGACATAAATATGGATTAGTCTACCCTGGGTTGGGTTGGATAATTTGGCGGGAAGCTGAAGATCTCCCTGAGGATCTAATCTTCCGCGTCTCCTATTTGGGCGGGAACATGCCGACTTTTGCCCTGAATTTCTCTCGTCCTGGCGCACAAGTGCTCCTGCAATATTACAATTACCTGCGTTTGTGGAAAAGTGGGTACTATGATGTCCAAAGGGCTTCTCAGAAAGTCGCTCTTTTTCTTAGCAAGGCGATTCAGAAGATGGAACCGTTCGAACTTTTGTCCGATGGTTCGGATATTCCGGTTTTCGCTTGGCGACTGAAAGATGGTTACACATTAAACTGGAATCTTTATGATTTATCTCGACAATTGCGTGTGTTCGGCTGGCAAGTACCCGCCTATCCATTGCCTCCAGATATGGAAGCGGTGACGATTATGCGCGTTGTGGTTCGAAATGGATTTTCCATGGATCTCGCGCATTTATTTTTGAGGAACCTCAAACAGACCGTTGCCTTTCTGGATTCCCTGGACGGGCCTATGCCACATGATACGAAATGTGATAATGGGTTTCATCACTAAATGAAAAAAGCCTAATTTCTTCATATTTAATTGAGAAATTAGGCTTTTTAATATTGAAATTTCCTTAACGTTGTAAATCAGCATTTTTCTGACGCTACCTCAATACATATTATTAAAATTAAGATGGTTCAAGTCGGAGGAAGGCACCTTAGGGTGTCTTTTTTATTGCTCTTCGACAGAATATGACAAAATAGTTGTAACTGTTTCTGTTATGCTTGTGCAGTAAATCTTACATTTAACCACTGGAGGAACTACATAATGGGTAAAATTTTTAAGTTTGGGTGTTTAGGGGTAATAGCAATAGTAGTCATCATTTTTGTTGCTGCAGTTATTGATGGTAGTAATGATTCGAAAGAAAAAGCATCTACTAATCCAAAACAAGAAAGCAAAAAGGATGCTCCAATAAAAGAAGAACAGAAGAAGCAACAAGATGAAGCTAAGAAAAAGGAAGAACCTAAGCCAGCTGTAAACGCTGATAAGGCTACATACGAAAACGAAATCAAGCCTACTATTGATGCCATCATAAAAGAATATGATGAAATTTGGAATCAGGACTGGAGACCTATTTGGGGCGAAGCAAGCAAAGATCCTGCATCTATTGACAAGAACACTTTAAAAGAGAAAATGGAGTCAGTTACAAATCGATACGATGAACTATCCAATAAAAATACTGCGTTTAAAAGCGGTGCGAAGCTAAACGATCCTGTATTAAAAGAGAAGATTGAGAAATTCAGAGTTGATTTTGGACTAGCAACGAACTATAGAAGTAATGCTGGAAGAGCTGTGACTCAAGGAATAAAAGGGGTAGCTCCAATGAAAGAAAGAATGGATGAAGCTCAAAAATCAATCCAACTTTCTGATCAAAAACTAATCAATGCTGTAGCTAGTTTAACTGAAGTTGAATCGAAATTGGGAGTTAGTCGTAATTAGGCACTCGAAAGAGTGATTTTATTTTGTCCTCAGACATAAATAAAATCAGGGGTGATGTATATGAAGAAAGTATTTATGAGTTTATTGATAGCTATTACGTGTCTTATATTCACTGGTTGTTCAGCAGACATGAAAGTTGTAGAAGAAGATGCTACGGAAAAATTACAAGATAGCAAGTTGTTTCCGTATATTGAAGAGGCTAGTTACAAAGAAGGTGGTAAAAAGGAAGATAGAACTTCAGTAAACATTAATATAAATGTAGATGAACGATTCTCTGATTTAGAAACAATGGAAAAATATGAAGTGATGCAAGATGCTGTTAATAAGCTAGATGGATCTTCAAGCCTAATTAAATGTGGGAATGACAACCGTTGCATTTATGACAATCTCCATATTTCTGATGGCAATGACAAATACACAATGGATGTTTTTTATAAAGAATTAGTAATTAATGATAATAAAAAATACACTAAATCAGATTATAATTCTGATATGAATCAAATAAAGAAAAAAGAAGAACCTGTTAATACTACTACGAATTCCAACTCAGTTCCTTCTTCATCTGCAGGACAAGAGGCACCATCTACATATGATCCTAAAAAGGATTCGGCTAACTATGATGCTAATGGTAATTATAAACCAGTTGACCAGATGAAACCTGAAGAAATCAAAAAGGAATTAGAAGGATTCCTAGAAGATTCTTTAAAAAGGTAGTTAAAACAAAATATAGATTTGAACCATATTTCTCAATGAACAAAACAACTTAACATGGTAAAATAATATTTGGATGGGAGTCCAATATATATTATTAAAATTAAGATGGTTCAAGTCGGAGAAAGGCACCTTAGGGTGTCTTTTCTTTTTTCTAAATGAGAATTTTGGCTTAAAGAAGATAAATTTTCAACGGATTATTGTCATGAATATATTGATAAAGTTCATCAATATATTTGTAGAAAGGAGGAATTCAAGTGAAGAGAGATGAAAATAGGATTGGTCACTTTACATCTGAAAAAGGAAAGGAAGACTTTCAAAGTGCCTACGATGAATCAATGGCACTTCTTCCAAAACCTAACGATACGAAAGATATAAAAACTAAATATGGCACAATTCGTGCTTATTACTTTACTAAAGAGGAAAACAAACATAAGGAGCCAATACTCTTACTCCCTGGACGTGGTGCATCTACTCCAATGTGGGTACCCAATTTAGAAGGGCTAAGGGAGAAAAGGCCTGTTTACACGATAGATTTACTCGGTGAACCTGGAATGAGTGTGCAAACGAAGGTGATTGAAAACCAAAAACAACAAGCAGAATGGTTAAATGAAGTAATTGAAGAATTAAGTTTAGAAAAAGTGCATATCGTGGGTGTCTCCATTGGAGGTTGGACAACAATGAATTTGGCCAGATATAATTCAGAGCATATTGCTACGGCTAGTTTATTGGACCCAGTCTTTGTATTTGCGCAAATGCCCATAAAGATGATTCTTGCATCTATTCCAGCTGCCGTCCCTATTGTACCTAAGTTTATAAGACAAAAGATGTTAAGCTATGTATCTGGAGGAGCAGAAACAAATGACGATGAGCCTATCGCTAAGTTAATCGAGTCGGGTATGCGTAACTATAAACTTAAAACACCAGCACCTGATCTATTTAGTAAAGAAGACTTGAAAAATATCAATGTTCCAGTGCTTGCATTAATGGCTGAAAAAAGTACAATGCACAATTCTGTAAAAGCAGTTGAAACTGGGAAAAAATACGTTAAAGATATAGATATAGTTAACTGGAAAAATGCATCTCACGCAATCAATGGTGAGTTCTCTAACGAAGTTAATGCCAGAATCCTTGATTTTATAGAAAAACATTCTAATGATAACTAAGTTGAAAGTGGAAAATATGTTGTAATAACAACTTTATCTCTATATAGCTATTTAGGAGGATTTAGCTCATTTTTTGTTTTAGGATATTAAAGTACCCCCTAAATGGAATTTTTTTATAGCACCGAAGTTCGTTTTTATGATTTTTGGGGAAGAATGTGCTTCTTAACTTGATACCGCAAAAAAACAAACAGGAATGACTATTAAGTCATTCCTGTTCCTTAAAGAAACCTTCTATGGTACTAGTAACTTCCTTGAATGCTTCACCTTGGACACTAGAAATTGATAATCCTCCAATTATATTTTTCCACTGTGAATTTACATTATCCCAGTTATCATCCCAATTTTCAGTAATATGCTTATAAGCTTTAAAAGGTTTATCACGACTTGGTGAAACATATTTTAAAGCATCTATCAACTCTACAAACTCCAAAACACTTCAGTCCCTTCTTTTAGAATTGGAGTTACCTCTTCGTTTCGAGGTAAAACTTCCATTTAGGTGGTGCTATTAAATTTAAAAAGCTAAAACAAGCATAACCCCGTTCTAAATTTAGGACGGGGTTAAAATATAGTTGTTTAATTTCCGATATAAGATACTTCACTGTACTCAAAAATATAACAATAAAGTCGATTGATAATCTAAGGTTTATTCAGCAATAGCGCCCGATTGCGGAAGACCAAGAAAATGATTATGATTGCTGCTTATAGCTTGTTGAACTAACGCACACGTTACTTTAAGTGAATTGGTTCACAATCTTACTGGGAATTTACCTAAAAAAGCTGAATTAACTTAATAAAAAAAAGGACTCCCTTTTTGGGAATCCAATTCATTCAGTGTCACTTTGGTTAAAGTCTAATCTTCTCGGTTCGCAACACTGTCATTAGCCTCATCGGCACCTTCGCCGACTTTGTTACCCATCGCTCCTCCTGCAACAGCTCCTGCAACGGTACCAAGTGGACCAAGAACAGAACCCAAAGCAGCTCCAGCGACAGCACCGACACCAGTTCCTACCGCTTTGCCAGTATCATTATCAACACGGTTACGTTCGTTTTTATCAGCCACTCATCTCACTCCTTATTTAGAATAGGCAAGTGCATTCCAGCACAATACCTTACATATTTTGACCTATAAGGACAGATTTATGCGAAGTGTTAGAATCCTGAGGATTTAGCAAACCGGCGCTTTACATAGCGATGATCTTGTTCTATGTAATTATTGAAATGTTTGATTGTAGAATGAGTAGTACTTTTATAAAAGTCATTCACCTTTAATTTTTTGAGTGAACAAAGTAAAGAAAGGGCCTTATCTGTTGTCAGAACCGTTGGTTCTCCAAAAGTTTGAACGAGTCGTTTCATAAAAGCATACGCAGATTGTGTATTCCGCTTCTTAAGTTGATGGGCATATGGCGATACCCTTTAATCGTAATCAGCATTATGATAATCGTTATTTAAGCTGGGCACTCTTCCATGGGGACGATATTCTATGTGAAAGGTATTATGTTATTACTTGTACTGAGGCTCTTCATGTTCAATTTGTTGAAGACGAGGATTTAAAGATTCAATAATTTCTTGAGTTTGTTGTGCTGCACCTTTATATAATTGTTTTGCTTGCTTGTTATCAGTATCAAGAACAAATCCTTCTAGGCATGCTTGAGCACTCTTTAATCCAGCGATAGTTTGTTTAAGTTTAGTACTTACTGTCATGTAGTATTCCTCCTTGTAAATGTACTTCAAAATATAGAATGCCTATTTTGTTATCAAAGTACGATTTCCAATTTTAGGGATATGCGAATGAGAAATTTTATAGTTAATCATTCAAAGGAGAGTTTTTTAGCTAATAGATGCATGGAATAGTTTTGTCCCAATAACAAAAACTAACAGAAATAAAACGATAATATATAAAGGAGATTAAATATGCTGAAAAAGATAGGAAGAATTTTCCGAGCATTCCTCTTTTTATTTATCGGTGGATGTTTAGTTCTGTTTGTTTGGGGGGAAATTGACAGAACAATAGCCGAAAAAAATGGGGTATTTAGCCAGAATTCTAGTCTACCCTATGCGTCAAAGTGATATTACTATGTATACAGATGGGAAACAGTTAAACAATCAATTATTCTCAGATATAGAGAAAGCAAAGCATTACGTGCATATTAACTTTTTTTCTATTGCTGATGATAAAGTAAGTCATCAGTTTCTAGAGCTATTGCGGAAAAAAAGTCAGGAAGGTGTAGAAGTATACTATGCAGTGGACAGGTTAGGTGGAATTTTACTAAAGAAAAAGGAAAGAGAATTATTAGTTAAAAAAGGAGTTCATTTTACATATTACAATAAACCTGTTTTCCCTTATCTTTTTTCTTCTTTGGATCATCGTCGTATTTCAGTTATTGATGGAAAGGTGGGTTACATTGGCGGATTCAACATCGGAAAGAAGTATTTGGGGGAAAAAGAAAAACTTGGTTATTGGAGAGATTATCATCTTCAAATACGAGGAGAAGGAGTTCAAGATTTAGAACACCAATTTGTATTAGACTGGAATAAAAACTCAGAGAAACCGATTCCGATACACAATGCGGTAAAGGAACAGGGAGCAACCTCGCAACGATTTACTGCATATTATAGTGGAGAAAAACTTGGGCAAGATTATGCAATGCTGTTTCAACAAGCAAAAGAATCCATCATTATATTAACACCTTATTTTATACCAAAAGACAGAACTATTTGGAACGCATTAGTAGATGCAAGAAAGAGGGGAGTCCGTGTCAAAATTCTATTCTCACCTCATTCGGATGCACTATTAGTTAAAGAAGCAGCATATCCATATATCCGAAAAGCATTAAAACAGGGGATGGAAGTATATGGTTATAAAAATGGGGTGTTACACGGTAAAGTATTTTTGATTGATGAAAAAGTATTGATGGTTGGGACCGTGAATTTTGATTCACGCTCGTTTCATTTAAATGAAGAAATGAACTGTTATATTCATGACCCTATCTATATTTCGAGAATAAAACCAGTGATTAATGCAGACTTACAAAATTCAAAGCAAGTAACATCCTCTGACGTCAATCAATTATCTATAAAAGAAAAAATGAAAGAAAAGGTTGCAAAAATGTTTGAGTATTATTTGTAAAGACAAAGTATTTTTATATTAGGGATAGTTTCACATTGCCATCAAGATAAGAAATGCAAATACCCCATATCCATCAAGCTAACAAGGACGAGTTACTCCAAAACGATAAAAACGATCAACATGCATCAAAAAAAACACGCTAAGCAAAAATACAATAAGCTGTCCATATGGACAGCTCATTTACATAATTACCGAAAACGGAAGTTAAAAGCTTTTAGTTTCTTGCTCAATTAAAGCACTACATTAATCTAGAAATTCAAGTAATTTAAATTTTTCAATTATCATTGACTTATATTTGATAGCCTCATACTGTGAATTATCAATTTTTGTCTTTTTTATATTTAACATATCAAATATTTCTCTTTCAATATCTCTTCTTGCTTCTAAAACTTTAATTGTTCCGTCTAAACCGTGATAGCCTTTCATTTTCGCATACCCTTGATTTGTATAATACTCAATAAATCCAGCAGACCATTCTTTTGCTCTTTCATTAAATACCTTTCTGAATGAGAATTCCAAATCATCTTGTTCTATATAAAACAATACTGGATTTAATTTCTCTATGATTTTCGCTAATGCATTAATATAACTTATAACTTTCTCTTTTTTTTCACCATATTTAACCATTCCGATTGTTAATGGATTTTGTATGAAGCAACATTCAAAAATATAAGTTTTATTTTCGTTGTTGGCTATTTCAACAAAATCCCTCCATTTTTCAGTTATTAATTCAATATTCCTCTCTAGCGGTAATTCATATATATCATTTTTGAAAATGGTATTTAATAAACTTTCAGGAAAATTAGAGCCGTATTCATTTTTAATTTTTTTATATGGCAATAAATAATTGTTTCCTCGCTTCGTGACTCTATCACTAATTACTTCCCTAAAATTACCACTATTCACTAACAAACTTTCGAATTCACTTTTATCAAAACAAGATACCCCATCATAATCAGCAGGGTGGTCTGGATTCCCTTCAAGAAATAACTCAACGTCAATATTTTTTTCAATTAGAATATCGTAAAGCAAGTTTGCAGTGGTGGATTTCCCAAAGCCAGGAAGCCCTTCTACTATGATTAATTTTGTATTCAAAAAAATCCACACCTTTCTAAGACAAAATAAAAAGTTTTAAATTAAAAATAAATTGTCCACTGAACTCACCCCTAATATCCAATATTAGAGTAATTCCACTATTTTCATAATTTCCCTTCTATCACTAAACTGCCCTTTCGTTGAACAAGGAGCAATGTATAAAATATACATTGCTAATTACATAATTATTTATTATCAGTAGCAAGAAAAAAGCGAATCCCTACTCTCAAAAGAAATCCACTTTTTCTTTGGCTAGGTGCTCTAAAACATGAGGAGACATATGTCGTTGTAATTCTTCAGCGATCGGTTGAAGTTCGTCAAGAATCGAAAGATTCATAAAGAAACGCCATCCTTTCCTATAATTATACAGAAAGGATAACGTCTTTTTTGCTTTATGGATAGTGCAAAAACTTAGTTCCTTATATATATTTACATAATTAGCGAAGGAGGATCTATACTTTCTCTAAAAAACCGCTTCTATTTTATAGAGAGGCGGTTTTTTAAATGAATACAACTATGAATTAACTTTAACTGTTCTGTTTATATATTTTTTCACTTTTGTTTTCTACGCGATGTATAATGCTTTCTCCTTCAACATCAATGTTAGGTAAAATTTTATCCAGCCATTTTGGCAAGTACCAGGCTGACTTACCCATGAGAATCATGACTGCAGGTACGATTGTCATTCTCACGATGAATGCGTCAAAGAAAACACCGAATGTAAGAGCCATACCTATGGATTTAATGATGGTATCAGGTGCCAGCATGAATCCAATAAATACAGACATCATAATTAATCCCGCTGCGACTACGACTCTCCCGCTCTCCCGCATTCCTTCTAGAATAGCTCTCTTTGGATCACCTGTATGCGTATATACTTCCCGCATCTTACTCACTAGGAACACCTCATAGTCCATGGCGAGTCCGAACAAGATGCCAATCAGAATGACAGGCAAGAAGGCTAAGATCGGACCGGCAGCCGGGAACCCAAATATATTTTGGAAATGTCCATCCTGCACGAAAAATACCACGGCTCCCAACGTAGCGCCAAGAGAAAGTAGAAACCCTAATACTGCTTTTAATGGAATGAGCAGAGATCTAAACACTAGAACTAAGAGTACATACGCAAGTCCCACAATAAGGGCAGCAAAAACTGGCAAGGCATCACTCAGCTTTTGCACGATATCAATATTCATCGCTGCTGTGCCCGTTACCATTAATTCAATTTCATTTTTTTTCTCGGTTTGGTTCGATTTGTCCCTGATTGCTTTTACCAAATCCTTTGTCTTTGTATCGTCAGGTCCAGTTTTTGGTGTAATAGAAATCATATAAATCTTTCCAGAAGGCCCAGGGATAGCTGGTGTCACACTTTTCACGTCAGGTAGGTTACCCAATTCTTTTGCGATGGTGTTCATAGCATTTTGCGTTTCAGCTGTTGCTTCTTCTGATTTTGCTACTACCATTAAAGAAGCATGAAATCCTTCCCCATACGCTTCCGTCAATAAATCATATGCTCTTCTTTCTGTCGTTTCTGTGGACTTTGTTGTTCCATCAGAAGGCAGACCAAGGTTCATATGGAAAAACGGAATTGAAATCACTGCAAGTAGTCCGATTGCGAAAATCGTAACAATCAGAGGACGTCTTATGACAAATTCTCCCCATTTATTTGAACCAGCATGTTTCTTACCTGCCCCAGTCATCTTTTGCAAGAATCGATTTTGTTTAGATGGGGCAATCTTATGGCCGACAAGTCCCAAAATGGCTGGTAATATGATGACGGAAACCAACACAGCTGCAAGCACAGTAAAGGCAGCGGATACGCCCATCGCTGTCAGGAATGGAATCTTTGTAACAGACAATCCCAAAAGACCTATAATAACAGTTAATCCTGCGAAGATTACGGCACTTCCCGCTGTTCCCGTTGCGATGGCAACAGATTCTGGAACAGAATCTCCTTGTGCAAGCTGCTGTCTAAAACGATTGATAATGAAAAGTGCATAGTCTATGCCTACTGCGAGTCCCAGCATGGCAGCTAATGATAAGGAAACTGATTGGATTTCCACATAATTGGTTCCAATCATGATTCCTAGCATTCCAATTGCTAATCCGATTATCGCAGTGAGAATCGGCAGTCCAGCTACTAGAAAAGACACAAAGGTAAATGCCAGGACTACGAAGGCAACAAGAACTCCGACAATTTCAGTCATACCTGAAGTCTCTGAGTCAGAAAACGTAACATCGCCTCCTGATAACTCCGTTTGAATGCCGGCATCCCTTGTTGTTTCAATACTATCTAAAAGCTTATCTTTAGAAGCTTCTGTAACCTTTTCTGCTTTTACTTTGTACGTAACAACTGCATATCCAATTGTCTTATCTTCACTGAGGTTCTGCAGTTGCATCGGTGCTGCCACAGAATCAACAGCTGAGTCTTTTTTTATCTCTTCAAGAACTCCTGCAATTTTCTGTTGTACTTCCGCTGACTCCAAGGTTTCGTTTTTTGGTGCTTTAAATGCCACTTTTACTTGGGCACCTGCTGGTTGCATCGCTTTAAACTCTTTTTCAATTATTTTTCCTGCTTTATCTGCTGGTGTATTCGGAATACTCAGCTCGTCCTTGAAAGAGGAACCCATGTTGACTGCAAAAAGCACTAATGCAATAAGAATTGCGAGTGCGCTGAATACAACCTTCTTCCTATGATTTACTGCCCAATATCCTAACTTATACAGATGTTTTGCCAATTAAATCTCACCCTATTCTTGTCAAAAATTATTCTTCTTACGTTGTAATCTAGAAACGTACAAATGCCTAAACCGCATATTATTCGTATAATAAGATTTTAAAATAATTATTATAGATTGTATCTGAATATCCCTCCCTATTTATAGCTTGCAAAATGGCGACAAATTGCCAGTAAGAAACGAAGAAAATGGTACACATTGACAGCGATAATGTCCTTTTATACAATGAAATTATCACCGCACTAACAATTGTACTTACAAGTGTAAGTACAACAGTGAATTTTCATCTTTCAAGCAATATGTGATGATTTACACTTAAAACGAACAGAATGAAGGGATGTGTTAGCTTTGAGGAAGTCAAGAGAAGACAGTATACACTCTCAAACATACATTATGGAGGCATTGAGCGCACTGTTGCATGAACATAAATTGCAAGATATAACCGTAACAGCTATTTGTAAAAAGGCTGGAGTTGCCAGAGTCACATTCTACAAATACTACCGCAACGTTTACGACGTCGTACAAGCATCTGTGGATGAAATTGTTCAACAATTCTTGAAAGAGGTTGATAGTTTGGATCCGTATGAAAGTATGCAGCTAATTATTGAATATATCATAGAGGGATTTGTCTCTGCACAGAAGCCGTCAGGAAAGTTAATTGATTCAAATATATCTAATATGATGCTTGATTACTTGAATTACACAATGGAAAAGGTCTTTCAAGCGGATATTACACACGATCATGACATGAGCAGAATGCAAATCCTGTTTTTAGCAGGCGGTATCTTCAATATTGTTACCGATTGGATTAAAAGAGGGTCAAGGGAATCTCCTCAGGCACTTGCTGCAAAAATATACGAGATTCTTCCATATGGGACAACAGATACAAGGAATTTGGCAAATTCCTGATACAACTATTCTACCTTTTATTACATCTTAAAAAATGGGCACCACATAAAAAGCTGTAAGTATTTCATCTAACCATAAACGACCGTTTTTGGTTAAAAGAGCAAAACTTTCTTTCATATAGTCTCGCCACACATCCATCAACTTAAGATCTCATAATACCCTCAGAACGAAAAACGTGTACATTTCGCCCGCTTTTTATTGTTTTGGGGTAACTCGTTCTTTTTAGCTTGATGGGCAGGGGGTACCGCCAGCATTTCGGAAAAAAACCAGGCTAAGAGTACGCAAGATTTTATACAGTTTTTCTGCTAATCCAGTAACCTAAAAACCATGCCAGGATAGGAATGTATAAAAAAATGCATAGATCCATAGAACAAAAAAGGGAGATTTACTTATGAGATTAGGGCTCCTCCTTATTCTTGCTACTGATAATGAAACGTTATGTTAACCTAGCATGAATATGATATACAATAAAAATATAAAAAGGAGGTAATAAATTCGATGAATAAAACCACTGTGATATTATCTTTTGCTTTGATGCTTGGTATTGTAGGAATATATAGTACTGTATTAACTCAAAAAAGTACCCCTATTGTTCCTGAAAAGATTGAAGTTGCAGAATCTATCTCAACAAAAGAAAATAAGACAGAAGAGGTAGGGTATTCAGAACTAATTTCTGTAAAAAAGTCAGATAAGGATAAATTTACAGAAGAAGGTTGGAAAGAAGTTTTAAAAAAAATTCAAAGTGGAGAAGTTTATTGGGAAAAGTAAAAGAGATATTATGAATTATTACTAATCTTAAATAAACGATAAGTTAATTTCCGTTAACGAGAATTATGTAAATAAGCTATCCATATGGGCGGCTTATTGTTTTTTGCTTAGCGTGTTTTTTTCAAAATGCTAGTGGTACCTGTAAAATGATAATAAAGTTATTTAATTTTAAAAGCTCAACCAAGCATAACCCCGTTCTAAATTTAGGACGGGGTTAAAAATATAGTTGTTTAATTTTTAAAGTAAGGTATTTCACTACACTAAAAAATATAATAATAAAGTCGTTTAAAAATCTAATTTTTATTCAACAATAGCGCCCGATTGTGGAAAATATGTAACTTCCTTTTATATGTTGATCCAAAGAAAGTAACTGAATTATTGATTTAAATCCATATATTATTTTCAGCAGTTAGTTTGGAATTAGTTTCACCAGTGTTGACTACACCTTTAGGCTCTACCAGCATTATATGGCATTCCTTTTCAGCATAAGGCTTATGCTCCACACCTTTTGGTATCACATACATTTCTCCTTTGGAAAGTTTAACCTGTCCATCGCGGAATGTGATGGACATCTCGCCGTCTATCACGATGAATACCTCATCGGTGTCTTTATGATCGTGCCATACAAAATCCCCCAGAATCTTAACTAACTTAAACTGATAGTCATTCATTTCACCAATGACTTTGGGCGACCAGTGTTCACTGAATTTGGACAGTTTCTCGCTTAGATTAATAGCATTATAATTGATATAAATCCCCCCAGAACTATTCTTACCCTTATTTTACAACTTCGATAGATTAATTACTATTTTGATTAAGATCTCAAAAGTTTCTGCTGATCTTCCACAAAATGGCCCGATTGTTGAATAAAACTTAGATTTTTAAATGTAGTGTAGTGCTTTGGAAATAAACTATAATCAACAAACATAGACAAAATCCCTGATTTCGATCAAAAACAGGGATTTTGGGCATT